>JBJXFZ010000078.1:0-51553 GCA_046154245.1 Pyrinomonadaceae bacterium | reverse complement strand
CTTCGACACGATCTACGCCGAGGGGCAACGCCGTTATGTCGAGTCGCTCTCGGCCTATGCACGTCAGTTTCTCGAACGCATGGACAAGCCGGACGTTGATGAGATCGTTGGGCTCGCGCCGGCGATCGCGATCCGTCAAAAAAACTCGACAAAGAATCCTCGCTCGACCGTCGCGACGCAGACGGAGATCTACGATTATTTGCGGCTGCTATTCGCCCGCGCCGGAACGACCATCTGCCACGTTTGTGATCGTGAAGTTAAGAAAGATTCGCCCGAGTCCGCCGCGGATGAGATCTTGTCAACACTCGACGAAGGAACGCGCTTCTACGTTCTGTTCCCGATACAGGAGGAAGGTTCACGCAAAGACGCTAAGACCGCAAAGAAAACCAAATCGAGAACCGCGAAATCGGCAGATTTAAGCGTTCAAGCCTTTCTCATCTCGCTGCTTCAGCAAGGTTTCTCGCGCCTGTATCGGAACCGCGAAATGATCGAGCTCGCACGGCCCGAGGATTACAAGTTTGATGATTTTGAAAACACATTCGTTTTGATCGATCGCTTAAAGGCCGGCAGCGATATTCGCCAGCGTCTTGTCGATTCGCTCGAGACTTGTTTTCGCGAGGGTCATGCGGCTGTAATAGTTCCGAGTTCCGAGTTCCAAGCTCCAAGTTCAAAGCCCGCTGAAAACTTGAAACTTGAAACTCGAAACTCGGAACCGGTTTTGAAGTTCTCCGACCAGTACATCTGCAAATACGACGGCACGCGTTATGACGAGCCCGAGCCGACGTTGTTCAGTTTTAACTCTCCGTACGGGGCGTGTTCGACGTGCCAGGGTTTTGGCAACACGATCGGCGTAGATTATGACCTCGTTATTCCAAATCCGCTCCTTTCGTTGAAAGAAGGTGCGATCGAACCGTTTACAAAGCCCGCACACGCGTGGGCGCAGAAAGAGCTGCTGAAATACGCAGCGTCGGCAAAAATCGATCTGACAAAACCGTTCGCCGATCTCCCTGACGCTCAACAAAACTCGATCATCTACGGCGACGACGGTTGGCGCGGGCTGAAAGGCTTTTTTAAGTGGCTCGAGACAAAGAAGTACAAACTCCACGTTCGCGTCTTTCTCGCAAAGTACCGCGGCTACACACGCTGTCCGGACTGCGACGGACAACGTCTGCGGCAGGAAGCACGCGATGTTAAGATCGGCGAACGCTCGCTGCCTGATGTGGTCGAGATGTCGGTGATCGACGCTCAGCGGTTCTTCGACGCTCTCGAATTAGACTCGGAACGCTCGCAGATCGCCGACAAACTGCTGCTCGAAATTCGGCGGCGCCTAAAGTTTCTCGTCGATGTCGGCCTCGATTATTTGACGCTCGACCGTCTCGCGGCGACGCTCTCGGGTGGTGAAGCTCAGCGCATACAGCTTGCGACAAACCTCGGCTCGCTGCTCGTCGGTACGCTTTATGTTCTCGACGAGCCGTCGATCGGACTGCATCCGCGTGACAACTCGAGGCTCATCAGAATCCTCGAGAACCTTCGTGATATCGGTAACACTGTCATCGTCGTCGAGCACGACGAAGAGACTATGCGCTCGGCCGACAACGTCATCGACATTGGCGTCAATGCCGGCGAGTTTGGCGGCGAACTTGTTTACGCAGGTAGTTTTGCCGGACTAACAAAAAGCAAACAATCGCTCACCGCAAAGTATCTACGTGGCGATGCGGAGATAAAGATCCCGCAAAAGCGACGCGCGCTAACAAAACACAAGATCGAGATCACGGGCGCGCGTGAGCACAACCTGAAGAACATTTCGGTGAAGATACCGCTCGGGGTTCTCGTGTGCGTGACCGGCGTGTCGGGTTCGGGCAAATCGACGCTCGTGCATGATGTGCTTTATGCGGGAATCAAGAAAAAACGCGGCGAGTGGAACGCTCATGTGGGATTTTGCAAGGAGATAAAGGGCGCAGAGAATATCGATGACGTGATCCTCGTCGATCAATCGCCGATCGGACGCACGCCGCGCTCTAATCCGGTGACTTATATCAAAGCATACGACGCGATCCGCGAAGTTTTTGCGGCGACAAACGGAGCGAAAGCAAAGGGCTATAACGCGTCACACTTTTCCTTCAACGTGCCCGGCGGCCGCTGCGAGATATGTCAGGGCAGCGGAACGGTGACGATCGAGATGCAGTTCCTCGCCGACGTTGAGTTGACCTGCGAAGATTGTCGCGGAATGCGCTTTCAACAGGACGTTCTGGACGTAAAGTACAAGGGCAAGAACATTCACGAAGCCCTGCAAATGACGGTGCGCGAGGCGATTCTTTTCTTTAAGGACGTGAATAAGATAGTCAATCGTCTAAAGGTGCTCGACGCCGTCGGCCTCGGTTATCTGCGGCTCGGACAATCGGCGACGACCTTGAGCGGCGGCGAAGCTCAACGCGTAAAACTCGCCTCACATCTCGCGCAAAAAACGGCGGCGAAAACACTCTTTATCTTTGACGAGCCAACGACCGGCCTTCACTTTGACGACATAAACAAATTACTTGCAGCGTTTCGCGCACTTATCGACAGCGGCGGCAGCCTGCTTGTCATCGAGCACAACATGGACGTGATAAAAACTGCCGACTACGTCATCGATCTCGGCCCTGAAGGCGGTGTCGGCGGCGGTGAGGTTGTTGCAGTTGGAACTCCCGAGAAGATCGCGAAAGTTGAAAACTCGTTTACCGGGCAGTATCTCGCTGCCGCACTAAAATAAAATTACTTGAAGTTACTTTTTCTGCAGTGCCTGCCGTACGGGCACTCGCCGACCTGTACCCACTCATAAAAGTCGTTCGTGTTTCCCTCGACGGCGTAATACACTCGTCTGATCGTTCGGAACTGGGTCAACGTCTTTTCGATCATGCCGAAGTACTGGCCTCCGCCGCAGCTTGTCGTCGCGGTGCCCATTTGTACCAACACCACCTTGTTAAAGTTAACGTACGCTGCCCCGTTCTTGACCCTGATACTCTTGAGAATGCCGTTGGTCTCGGCCTGCGGAATACTGCCATAGCCGTTTACCTCTTCCTCTTTCGTCGTACCTTTGAACAGCTCGTTGAGCGCGGCCCTTGCAACAGCAGTAGTTTTCGGTATCTTTCGCGTCACCGGAAACACCTTTCTGCAATCGTCGATATTCGGATTGAGTTTATCGTTTGAAAAATAAACTTTGATCGTAGTCGTTTGCGCCTTCTGACCCAGGCCGATGCTCGCAAAGCAAATCAACATTGCCGCCAATGTAACTAGTTTCATACCGTTTTCCTTAATCGTCTCCAAATTTAGCACGCCATTTTGGCGCGATCTGTTCCATCACTTTGCAGTCGCAGTAACCGCCGTTCTCGTTTAGCCACGACGTGAGTTTTCCGAAATCGAGCTGATTGTCCATCATAAATTTCATCGCGTATCGCAGGCTGTGGTTGCACTCGTGATCGTAAAGTTCGTCCTCGATAAAATCAAGCAACTCGCTGATCGTATGTTGACCCGCAGGAAGAGTGTCGATGAACGCATTTAGCTCGTCACCGCTCATCTGTTCGAGGTTTTCGATCTCGCGTTTCTTTATTATCGGCATACGAGTATTTTGCCACAGAGGGCACAGAGAGCACAGCGACAATAACCCACAGATGAACACGGATAAACACAGGGATTGTGAAACTCAGTTACCATCTGTGTGCATCTGTGTTTATCTGTGGTGAAATTTTCTTTTCCCTGTGAACGCGTTAGCTAAAACTCAGATTCAGAAACCCGCAGCGTCTCTGTACGCTCGGCTTCTTCGATCTCGCGTTGTTTTACGCCTTCGCGACCGTCATAGGCTGCAAATTTGGGCATAAACAGGGCGGTCAGGATCACAGCGACGATGCAAAGCGCGCCGCCGCTCACGAGGGCAAATTTTACACTCGTGTATTCGGCGACTATGCCCATCTTTGCGCTGCCGAGCATCGGGCCCGTCAGGTAACTGATCATCTCGATACCGGCGAGACGCCCGCGAAGGTAATTTGGAATTGTCTGATTCCAGATCGAGCCACGAAAAATGCCGGAGATCATGTCGAAAAAACCCGCTGCACCGAGAAAGATAAGCGCAGGAACGATACTGGTGGACAAGCCAAAGAACAGGATGCCAACGCCCCACAGAGCCGCGGCAACGATCACCATGACTCCGTGACGATGCACATTTTTTGTCCAGCCGGATGTAAAGCTCGCGAGCAACGCCCCCGCAGCGATCGCCGCCGGAAAAAATCCAACGTAACCTTCGCCGTAGATAACAGCGAGCGCCGGATAAAGCGCTTGCGGAAACGCGAAGAACATCGCGACGATATCGATGAAGTACGTTCCGAGCAATTCCTGCCGCGAAAACGCATAACGGATCCCTCGTTTGACCCCAGCGAGACTGGGACGCTCGGGATTCTCAGGCGGCGGCACATAGCCCAGCATAAACACCGCGACGAGCGTGCCGATAAACGTCACGAGGTCGATCGAATACACGACGACGGGACTTAATTGTGTCGCAAGGATCCCGGCGATTGCGGGTCCGGCGATCATCCCGAGATGAAAACGCACTGAGTTGAGCGCCATGACCGACGACATTAATTCAGCGGGAATTATTTTTTGAATGATCGACTCGAATGCCGGTCGCTGCAAGGCCGCGAGACCCGCGTGACCGGCGACACACACAAACAGAACCCAAATTCGCGGCTTGTCTAGCGTTGCGTTAACGAGCAAGACGAGGGTCAGCAGCGTTTGAAAGATCTCAGTCACCCGAAGCAGCTTTCGCTTGTCGACGTAATCGGCGAGCGCTCCGCCGAGAAAGGCGAGCGTGAACATCGGCACCAACTCAGCGAGATAGATCAGCCCGACCATCGCCGAGGACTGGGTGATCTGATACATCTGCCACGGGACGACGATGAAAGTCATCATCCCGCCAAAAAACGACACAAGCTGCCCGAAGAAGAGCAGCCGATAGTCGCGCGAAACTTTTAGCGGCGTTAGGTCGATCAGCACAGCTTAATTCTTCACTGCTTGACGTATTCCGTCCAATTGAAAAGCCAGGTCGCGTATGCATTCGCGACAAGAGAAAAGATGCAGAGCGTCCACTCCACCGGACTGACACGTTTTTTTGACGATTCAAGAAGAAGCACAAAGATCCAAGGCAGCAAAACCATCGCGTATCGATAGCCGAACTGCCATCCGCCTGAGTTGCCGTGCATCCACAAAACAATGGTTAGTACCGCGATCGACACCCACGACGCGAGTTTTAGACCGCCGTTCTTTGCTCCGACGCGCAGAGCGAGAAGAAGAAACGGGCTGGTCAGCAAAATCGAGCTGCTAAACCCATCGGGCACGATGTAAGGAAAGGTCGCCTGCCAGTTCCAGAGTTTCAGCAACATCTCCCACGCCTGGCCGGGAATATACTCCACTGAAAAGATCCCATGTCTATACCAAGGCTCATCCAAAACACCCGGAATGCGTGCGTAGCCAAAATCTGTAAAGCTATGAAACCGGACGTAATTATAGACGAGAGTCGCGACACCGAGTACAAAGGGGACGGCGGAGAACGAGGCCAGATTGCGGATCGCGGATTGCGGATTGCGGATTTGAGTGATGATGCTGATCTCGGACCCCGTCTCCTCCTCACCTTTTCGTCTCTTCCCCCCGTCTCGCCCGTTGCGCGTTAACAGGTAAAAAAACACCGGCGCCGTCAACAGATTCTCCGTTCGGTTGCCGAACGCCATCGCAAAGAAAACTCCCGCGATCAGCGGTCGTCGGTCAAA
Source organism: Pyrinomonadaceae bacterium (assembly GCA_046154245.1). GTDB lineage: Bacteria > Acidobacteriota > Blastocatellia > Pyrinomonadales > Pyrinomonadaceae > OLB17. The sequence goes on along the minus strand of JBJXFZ010000078.1, from coordinate 45,761 downwards.
AACCGTGAAGTAGATCGCACCCAACTCGCCGACGAGTGCAAAGCCAAGTGCAAGCTGCCACGCGCCCGCAAATGTCAGATTTGTCCACGTAAACGTGCCAAAGAGTATCGCCAGTGAGAACAAGATCCGCTTTTTGTTATCGACATCGTACCGTGAAGCGATCTTTAGCAGCAGAAAGCACGCGGCGCCGGCAAGCGTCGCGGCGATCCACGCTCCCGGCATTTCCTTTATCAAACCTAGCGTTTTAAAAAACGCGATCGGCATCATCGAGACGACCGAACCGAGCGGAAAGACCGAATAAAAAACGCCCTCAAACGGCACAAACTCGTTCAACCACGGCGGTGGCTTTTCGGTAAACGCAATGCTGCCGCCCAGCATGTTCGCAGCGACGCGGAATGTATAGTCGTAGTTTCGAGGCTTAGGATTTGAGAAAAAATAGACAATGGCCGTCGCAGTGCTCAAGGCGACGATCAACTTGTTTGACAGAGAACCGGTCTCGCTCATCTGCAGCTTCATGCGGCGAATATCTTCAGCTTAAACTCATCGCTCGCGATGTACACCTCTGGCCGACGACCGGAGAATCGCGTCGATTGCCTCAGGATCATCGGGAGACCGCCGTGTGGCGCGTTGACCCCGTATTCGCGGCGTGTAAAGATCGCCGCGATCTGCGGGTTAAGCCGCTGCGGTATGCCGTAACGTATAGCTCGTGACGCCGGCGGCGAAAATCCGGTCGTGCGTCGCGGATTGATAAACTCGATAGCGTTGTCGTAGATGTTGATCCGCGTTCTGATGTCCCGCAGAGCGAGATCACGGTGGACAAGCGCGTTTATCAAAGCCTCGGATACGGAATAGAAGTGATAATGTCCACGCGGAGGCGCAACGCTTTCACCGACGAGCGAGAGCTTGCGTTTTGGCCTGTCCTTGCCGAGATCGACGTAGCGCTTTACAAATTCGAGTGTCGCCTCGTACTGAGTTAGTAGATTCCCTTTCACCTCGATGGCCTCGATCAATTGCGCCGTGCCGTTGTCGCCCGAAAACCTCGCAACGGTCACGTTCGAGCGAGGCAGCAACTCGGCAACGCGCTCATTTCTACCAAACAGCAAAACAGCCGCAACCGTCGGAAAAAACTCATCCGCATTACCGACGGCGAGCAACAGGTCTTTTCTAAGAAAATCACTCGTATTGTATAGCGACCGGTTAGGAGCATTATCGTCAAAGCCGCTAGCGAACGACCACAACAGTGCGTCGTCGATGTCCGCTTCCGTGACGGTTTGGAGCGGAATGTTCTCGAAGCCAAGCGGTCGGATCTCGTCCAGCCAGTCCGATAACTCATCACGCGAAACCTCGCGTTTCTCAGCCCCAAAACGCAGATAAAAACGACCGTCACGTGTCCGATACGGTTTTCGTTTGCCATCGACATCGAGCGCGACGATACGCTTGCCGCTGTCAAATGCGATAGTCTCGATGATCGGAACGAGGGTGGGGACGATCTCTTCGCGACAGATGCGCGTTAGTTCCTGCTGCACCCACTCGGGATTCGAAACTCCTTCGATACGCAGTTGGTCGTTGACGCCGAAGATGATCGTACCGCCATCTGTGTTGGCAAGGGCGACAATTCCCTGCGCGATGCGCTCCGAGTTCGAGAGTTTTACTTTCAGTTCGAGATGCGTGTCTTCGCCGCCGCGAATTAGACGCAAGAGTTCTGTGCGGGTCGTCGTCTGCGATGGCTGATTTAAGAGATACTCCTGAAAAGATTGATCTGCGGGGGATTCAAATCGCGGGCTGTGTCGAAATTTTCTTCTCGGCATGTCAGTTTCCTCCGCTCGGCGTGGCTGGTGTCAAAAATCCTAACAAGACTATTGAAACATCGACCGGAGCGTTTGTAAATCGGTTAAGTTACGGCGGCGTTGACAAGAGCAAGAGTTTGTTCTACTTTTATGCGAGCAAACCTCGTGGACACCGAATTTACAACCGCCTACCTTGGTCTCGGATCGAACCTTGGCGACCGCGCCGGTAATCTGCTTCTGGCCGTGCGTGCCCTGATCGAAGCCGATTTTTGCGTCCACAAACTTTCCGCGATCTACGAAACGGAACCCATCGACATCGAAAGCGACTTGAATTTTCTCAATATGGTCGCGGAGCTACGTGTGACGAACATTCGACCTTCGCAAATGATGGCGCGGCTGCTGCGGATCGAGTACCTTCTCGGCCGTGGTGATAAAACCGAGAAAAAGCCGCGCACCGTCGACCTGGACATTCTGTTCTTTGGCGAAATATGCTTGGAAAGCGAGTTCTTGACGCTGCCGCACCCGCGACTTCACTTACGCAAATTTGTTCTCGTACCTTTTGCCGAGATAGCGCCGACATTTATCCATCCTGTACTCGACCTGAGTATCACCGACATTCTCGCGAACGTCGATGACACTAGCGATGTCCGCCGCTGGGATCCAAACAACCCTGCCGCTCACGAACTGGCCGCGAAAAGCTAGACTTAACTGCCGCAAAAGGCTATGCTTTAGGCAATTTTATGGCCTATTTACAGCCCGACAAAGAAGGCAAAGTATATTTACCGGCGATCCGAGCGGCCAAAGAGAATGGCGAAAAACTCGTCTGTCTGACTGCGTACGACTATCCAACCGCCCGAATCGTTGACGAGGCTGGCGTCGATATAATTCTCGTCGGCGACAGCATCGGTAACGTGATTCATGGCTATGGCAACACGATCCCAGTCTCGATCGACGAGATCGCATCGGCCTGTATCGCGGTAAAACGCGGTACCGAACGCGCTATGGTGGTCGCCGACATGCCGTACGGGACATACCACGTAAACGAAGACGAGAGCGTTCGCAACGCACTCAAATTGATGAAGCATGGCGGCGGCGAAGCTGTGAAATTAGAGGGTGGGCGCAACCGCGTCAAGCTTGTTCGACGACTTGTTGACGAAGAGATCCCGGTTGTCGCGCACATCGGGCTGACTCCGCAGAGCGTCTATAAAATGGGCGGCTATCGAGTTCAGGGCCGTACCACCGAGCAGGCAAAACGCCTGATCGAAGATGCAAAACTCCTTGAGGACGCCGGCGCCTTCGCGATCGTCCTCGAACTCGTCCCACGCGAGGTCGCATCGATTATCACGAAAGAAGTTAAGATCTCGACCATCGGTATCGGCGCCGGACTCGACTGCGACATTCAGGTGCTCGTTCTCCACGATCTTTTGGGCATGACCTTTGGCCGCCAGCCGCGTTTCGTTCGACAATATGCAAACTTGCGTCAGGTAATGACCGAGGCCATTCAGGCCTGGTCGAAAGACGTGAAAACTAACGCCTACCCGAACGATCAGGAATCCTATGGACTGACCGATGAGACGGTAAAAGAGCTCGGCCAGCTCAGAGCCGGTAAGTCTGCAAAGGGCTAATGGAAATCATCAACCGCCGACAGCGTATGTTCTCGATCGCGCGAAAGCTTCGTCGCGAGGAGAAGTCTGTCGGATTTGTCGCGACAATGGGCGCATTGCACGCCGGACACCTCGAGCTTGTCAGAGAAGCTCGCGCGCGATGCGATATTGTCGTCGTTTCGATCTTTGTCAATCCGTCGCAATTCAACGACAGATCCGATCTCGAAGAATACCCTCGTGACCTAACCGCTGACGCGGCGATGCTGGCTGAGTACGACGTAGATTACATTTTTGCTCCCGATGTTGAGGAGATCTATCCTACGGGCTTCTCAACATACGTGGATGTCGAGGCCCTTGCCGACAAATTCGAGGGCGCGTCGCGGCCCGGTCATTTTCGTGGCGTCGCCACCGTGGTCACAATTCTGTTCAATACAGTGCGCCCGGATTTCGCTTTTTTCGGACAGAAGGATGCGCAGCAGGTCGCCGTTATCAAACGCCTGACCCGCGACCTCGGGTTCGAAATTGAGATCGTCGTTATTCAGACCCAGCGAGAAGAGTCGGGTTTGGCGATGTCGTCCCGGAACGAGCGGCTCTCGTCGGAAGAACGCGCGAAAGCGGCTGTCATTATCACAGCCCTGCGCGAAGCGAAAACCGCCTATAAGAAAGGTGAACGAAATGCCGCAGATCTAACTGAAATCGTCAAAGATCGCATCGGAAGCGAGCCTCTGGCACGGCTTGATTACGTCGCCGTCGTTGATCGAGATTCGCTGCAAACCCTTGAAAACATTGGCGATGACGAAGCTCTGATAATGATCGCCGCCTATATTGGAGATGTCAGGCTGATCGATAACGTGATTCTTAATCGGAAACAGTAATTTGGTCCCAAACTTGCATCTAACCCACGTGAACCGCGACGGACGTGGTTCACAAAAATATGAAAACGATAAAAATTATCGCTTATTCACTTGCTCTCACGTTTATGTTCACCATGGCTGCGTTTTCGCAAGCCGTGTTGACGTCGCTCGACGGCACGCGTATCGACGTCGAAGCGCAGAAAGGCAAGGTCGTCGTGCTGGCCGTAGGCGCGAGCTGGCTGCCGCTGTCGGCAAAGCAGATCGAATACACAAACGCACTTGCAAAGAAATACCAAGGCAAGGATGTTGTGTTCTACTTCGTTGCGACCGACTCGGCTAATGCGAAGTCAAAGAACTTTGCATCGAGTGACGCCATTCGTAAATTTGCGTTTGCGAATAAATTCAATGGCACTGTCCTGCGTGACGCGGATGGCGCCGTGACGTTGGATAGATATGACATTGACCAGGTTCCCTCGTTTGTCATATTGAATAAGAATGGTGCTCAGATTGGAGAACCGTTCGGCGGCATCGACCCAAAATACGACATCACGATCCCGATCTCAAAAGCGATCGACAAACTACTGTAAAGTTTGCGGAAAATAATATTTTCAAGGCGAGGCGGCAACGTTCTCGCCTTTTTGCATTACCAACTCGTATACGAGGTTTATCGGCAAGCCGACGACGTTCCAATATTCGCCCTCAACACTCTCGATGAACAAAGCTGCCTGAGCCTGCACAGCGTAAGCTCCCGCCTTATCGAGCGGATCGCCCATTTCGGCGAGAAAATCGATCTCTTCGTCAGTCATCTCGGTAAACTTCACACGCGTCCGCTGCATCGCGGAGCGCGTTATGCCACCTCTAACGACAGCAACGCCGGTCAAAACCTCGTGCCATTTTCCTGACAACACCCTCAACATTCGACGTGCGTCGTCCATATCAACGGGTTTGCCGAGGATCTGGTCGTCGGCCACCACGGTCGTATCAGCGCCAAGCACGATCGCATCCGAAATTTGCGCCGCGACGGCTTGCGCTTTTTCACACGCCAGTCTAACGACATAATTCTCGGGCGACTCGCCTTCCGAAAGACTTTCGTCAATGTCCGCCGCGTATTTCTCAAAGTCCCAACCGACCGAGTTCAGTATCTCGACTCGTCGCGGGCTTCCCGAAGCCAGGATAAGTTTTGGTAGTTGCATTGCTCTATGGCCGATTTAGCATTTCGACGTATCTCGTCTAAAATAATAAATGATTGAGGTTGAATGACAAATGGAGCAGCTCTTTACGGCGATCCCTTCGATTGTAAAATCACTTGAACCGAATGAGGACGTGGCTGCCGCGGTGGTTTTTGCGGCATGGAATCAGGTGGCTGGGGAGCAGATCGCATCGCGTACAAGGGCGTTTGCTTTCAGCAACAAGCGACTCATCGTCGCGGTCGAGGACGAAACTTGGCGGCAAAATCTAGAAGCTCTGGCGGCGCAGATGCTCGCCAAACTAAACAAATCCCTGGGTAATGACACGGTAACTTTTATCGAGTTTCGTGTTCGAAGGAACTTTGAACTCTGAACTTGAAACTTGGAACTTATTCGTATGGACGTTAGACAAGTAGCAAAACTGGCCCATCTTGAGATCACCGATGATGAAGTGGCTCTTTATACGCCGCAGATGGCGAATATCGTGAAGTACGTCGAGCAACTCAACGAGATCGACACCGGCGACATCGAGCCGATGCTCGGGGGTTTGACGACTGAAGGTGAAGAGACACATACGATTCGCGAAGAGATTGTCGGCGGCTCGCTAGGGCAAAAGTCCGCGCTGTCGCAGGCGCCGTCTGCGGTCGATGGACATTTTCAGGTGCCCAAGGTTTTGTAAACAATGCACACTGGAAAACGCAAAATCCGCAATTTACTTCGTATGTTTTGCATTCCGTTTTTTGCATTCTGCCTTAGCAGCTGCGGCATTCCGAATCTCGAGTCAACCGAATGTGCTGAGGCTCGGGTCGCCGTAAAGCAGTTTTACTCCTTCCATTTTGGTAACGATATGCGCCCGTCGACAGAAAACCTAAAATTGCGTGAACGTTTTTTGACAAAACGCCTTTATTCGATGTTAGCGGCGGCGCCTGAATCTGATGTTGATCCGTTTTCGATGACTCGTGAGTTTCCACGGACCTTTAAGATCGGCGAATGCAATGTTGATTCGGCGACGAGCGTCGATTTTCGGGTTCAACTCTATTGGCGTGATGACGAACGGACAGTTCAGCAAGAGATTGTAGCCAACGCGGTGATGGAGAATTCCACTTGGTTGATCGATAGCGTTGGCTCGAAAAAACAATAGTCGATGTCGATATTAAAAGATACAGAGAAAACATTAGACGCCGCGGAACGTCTTAACCGCGAACTGAATTCGTTCCTCTCGATCGAGCGTGAACATGCGATGAAGCGTGCCGCGGAACTCGACGCCGTGCCGGGTTCGAAACTTGGCGGGCTTGCGGTCGCGGTAAAGGACAACATTTGCACGAAGAACATGCGCACGTCGTGTGGCTCGCACATTCTACACAATTACAAGTCGCATTACGACGCGACTGCGATAAAACGACTGAACGACGCCGGCGCGATCATCGTTGGCAAAACGAATATGGACGAGTTCGCCATGGGTTCGTCGAACGAAAATTCCGCGTTCGGCCCGGCGAAAAATCCGTGGGATGTGACGCGCGTTCCCGGCGGTAGCTCGGGGGGCTCGGCAGTTGCGGTGGCCTCGGGCATTGTGCGAGCAGCCTTGGGCAGCGAAACCGGCGGCTCGGTTCGTCAGCCGGCGTCGCTGTGTGGCATCGTCGGATTTAAGCCGACATACGGCCGCATCTCGCGCTATGGCCTGGTGGCATTCGCCTCATCGCTCGATAATATCGGGATCTTTGGACGGACATCACGCGATGTGGCGAACATTCTGAGCGTAGTTGCCGGTCGTGACGAATACGATGCGACAACCGCTGACGTCGCCGTACCGGATTATGCTGCGACCCTCGATAATGAAATTGCGGGAAAAACGATCGGCGTGCCGCGGGCATTGCTCGGCGAAGGTCTCGACGACGAAGTACGTGATTCTGTGCTCGCCGCTGTGTCAAATTTCGAAACGCTTGGCGCTCAAATTGTCGACATCGAGTTACCGTATGCTAAATACGGCATCGCGGTTTACTACATCATCGCTACGGCCGAGGCGTCATCGAATTTAGCACGCTTCGACGGTGTACGTTACGGATTTCGTGCCGAGGACGCCCATGAGTTGCGTAAGATGTATTTCAAAACTCGTGAAGAGGGGTTCGGCGCAGAGGTCAAACGGCGAATCATGCTCGGAACATACGTTTTGTCGAGCGGCTACTATGACGCGTATTACGCCAAGGCGCAGAAGGTTCGTGCCCTCGTCAAAAGGGATTACATAAACGCATTTGCAAAATGCGACGCAATATTGACGCCGACCTCGCCGACAACGGCGTTCAAGATCGGTGAGAGATCAGACGATCCGATAGCGATGTATCTGAGCGATATTTACACGGTATCGGCAAACCTCGCGGGTGTCCCAGGCGTCAGCGTACCGTGCGGTTTGTCGACGGAAGGCTTGCCTATTGGCGTACAGCTCGTTGGCAATTTTTGGTCGGAAGCGACGCTCCTGAACTTCGCGCACAAATACGAAACCGCGCATCCATTGAATGCGCGGCCACAAATTTTTGCCGAGTGATCTATATTATTGAGCCAATCTCAACCCCGTGTGATCGCGGGTCTCCGGTATGACGTTTGTCGCAGAGGCAGGCAAGATATTCTTCCACCGGTGGTTATCTGCCAACAGGCGCTCGATCTCAGATATCGGCAGGGGCTTTGAGAACAGAAAGCCCTGTCCGTACTCGCAACCCAAAATGCGAAGCTGGTGAAACTGATGAATACTCTCGATACCCTCAGCCACTACTTTAAGATTCAGCGCTTTTGCCAACGCAACAACGGTGCGAACGATCTCGCCGTTCTCAGAATTTTCTTCCATTGCTCCGACGAATGAGCGATCGACTTTCAACAGATCGATCGGAAATCGATGCAGATAGCTCAAACTCGAATAACCTGTTCCAAAATCGTCGATGCTCAACTGCACGCCTGTTTCCTTTATCTGCTTTAGCATTAGGATAGCCATTTCCGCGTTTTCCATGATCGCGCTTTCCGTCAGCTCGAGTTTCAACGCCATCGGGTCGATGCCGGTCTCGCGAATTACGGTGTTTATCTGCTCGACAAGATCGGGGTGAGCAAAGTGTTTACCGGACAAGTTGACGGCGACGCTTAGCGGCTTGTCCAACCCGATGTCTTTCTGCCATTTTACGACCTGCGAACATGCGGAATGCAGGATCTGCACGGTCATCGGGATGATGAGCCCGGTGCTTTCGCTGATGGAAATAAACTCGCTCGGCGGAACGAGACCTCGCAGCGGGTGATTCCAGCGGACCAGGGCTTCAAAACCGTCGAGTGAGGCAGTTTCGAGACCGATGATGGGTTGATAAAACAGCTCAAACTCCTTTCGCTCGATCGCGTACCGAAGGTCGGTTTCGAGCTGCAAACGGGTCACCGCACGTACGTGCATCTTTTGGTCAAAGATAACGTAATTCTCCGCGTTGTCCTTTGCGTAATACATCGCAATGTCGGCGTCTCGCAGAATGTCCTCTGCCTCGGGATACTTTGAATTGCCGTACGCGATGCCGATCTTTGCACTCGTAAAAACCTGCCGTCCATCGAGGGTATAGGGCTCGGCCAGCCGCTTTGCCAATCGGTCGGCAAACGCCGTCGCCTCGTCTTTGCTCAACAAATCTCTGAGGATCACGGCAAATTTGTCACCGCTAAAGCGTGCTACCATGTCCGCGTCGCGAACCATGCTCGAAAGTCGTTTTGCGACATTTTTGATCAACCGGTCGCCCAAGCTGTGGCCGAGACTGTCGTTGATCGTCTTAAAGCTTTTCAGGTCGAGGAAAAGGACGGCGAAATTCAGCTCTTTGTCTTCGCGGCTTAATACGAGCAACTCCTTTAGCGTCTCGATAAAATAGTTGCGATTCGGCAGGTGAGTCAGCGCGTCGTGGTAAGCGGCTTGGCGAAACTTCTCGTGACTCTCCTTCAATGCATCGCTGCTACGCTCTAACTCCTGCACATAATGACGAAGTTCGAGAATGTGTTGCTCTGCTTGCTCGGCCCGTTCCCTTTCCGCTTGTTTTGCTTTTTCGACGGTGATGTTTACATCATCGACGAATCGTCGGAACGTCAGGTAGATCAGACCGAAAAAAGCGACAACGGCCGCAAAGAGATACATGTTCGGTCGATCAACATCAAGGGCCTTTATCGTAATGCCCGCGATGACGCCGCCCGTAAGGTAAATCGATATCGCGTTGAAGCAGTTTTCGGTCCACACCTTCCAAAACGATGTCTCTTTTTTTATCGCGGAAAAGAAAGCAACAAAAACGGAGTTTATGAGAAAGAGCGAGATCGACATTGTGATCAGCAGCCAGACAAAACTCGTAAAATCGTCGCGGTGTAAAATACGATCAGTTGAAACGAAGATCGCGCTGACGACCTTGGTCACAACAAACACCGAGATCGCCGCAAAGTAGATATTTGCGAGGATCGTTTTTGGTTTAATGGTGCCGCCAAGGCGTCGAATGTTCAACGAAGCAAGGAACGACTCGATCACAGCGATGACGAGCGCAACCTCACCGCCGTACAGCATCATCGCGATCATTATCATCCCGTCTGAAATAGTGAGATGAATATTCACCCTCGGGAGCTGAACGCGCAGATAACAACTACAGAAGATCGTCAGAGCGCCGAGCGTTATCACGCCGGCATTGATCTTGTCCGGGGCAATGCCGAGGAGAGCCCAGACCACGGCAATACCGGCCAGCGGCGTAAGCGCAGCAAGGAAAACGTTGATCGAATTCTCCTTTGAAAGTGAAAACATTGGAAAGTAGGGCTATAAGCCGAGGGACGAGACGCGTTGTGTGATTTGGCGAATCAGAGATCGGAAGTCCAGAATGGATTTCCGCCTGTAATATTGTAGTTTATGCAATCGTGGTTTGACAACACTATTTTTTTGACCGCGTCCATATAAATAAAGCGCGGAAGCCGTAATCGTGAACCTCCGCGCCTTGTTTTCATAACCGGCCAAGCCGACCTTACTCCATTCCTGTCGTATTATCACCGTTTGCCATCAGTATATTGCTGAGCGAGAGGGCAATATCGCTGACCAACATTCCGTCGCTGACGAGCATTCCATCGCTGACTAACATCCCGTCGGCGATCGGCGATCGGTCGATCATCGTCGTGGAGCTGCCGAAGAACAGGCTCGACGAAGCAACTAGTGTTCCGCGACCGAGCACTTGGTAGCCATTAGGCGATGCGGACGAAGCTAGTATCGAACCGTCGCTAACGAGCATGCCATCACTAACGAGCATGCCATCACTGACCAGCATTCCGTCGCTGACGAGCATACCGTCACTTACCAACATGCCATCGCTGACGAGCATCCCGAGGCCGTAGAATTTCTGATACTTCATTATCAGATTCGTGCCGGTCATGAGGCCGTAGTTCGGGATGATGCCGCCCGACCATTGGAATCGCGTTCCGGATATGGTCGTAGTGTGTGTCGGGATCGTTGTGGTCGTCAAAAGCTGGGCACCCAGCGGTGTCGGATTTGGCAGATCCTGACGGACGAGTCTAGCGATCCGCACAGCGCCTTCGACGTTCAACTGGCCGGCCCCTTGTTCGAGGTGATTAAACCCGCGAAGCTGTTGGGCGCTGTATTGCAAGATCACCTTCACCATGTTTGGCGTTAGCTTTGGATTGGCTTGCAGCATTAGAGCAGCCGTCCCCGCCACGATGGGCGCGGCGGCCGACGTTCCGGACAGGCGCATCATCGTCTCGTCATCATAGTTTGTTCCCGTTGGATAGACTGCGAGCTGAGGGTTTTCTGAAAGCAGAAGGTTATCTCTTCCCGCGGCCGAGATTATCTTGTTACCCGGCGCGACGAGATCAGGTTTTACCAGATGATCGTAGTTCTTGACGCCGTTGACCGTGTAGAACGAACGCGTCGGCCCGCGCGAACTGAAGGTCGCAACGCCGTCATCATCACGCGCGTCTGTGCCAAACGTATTCGTCGCGCCAACGGTTATTACCGACGGATCGTTACCCGGCGAGTGTATCGCACCGTACAATTTTTGACCCGCCGCGTTCTTTCCGTTGTTGCCCGCAGCCGCTACGACGACAATACCGGCGTCGACCAGGCGACGCGCGGCACGACAGAGAGGATCGTTCCGCCAGCTCTCGATCGCAGGCGTACCAAGGCTCAGGTTCACCACCTTAATATTGTAGGCACTGCGGTTGTTGTATATCCATTCGAGCCCCTGAAGCAGCGAAGCGGTCGTTCCGGTGCCTGAATTTCCAAGGACGCGAACGCTGATCAGGTTAGCATTCGGCGCGAGGCCCGTGTAATTGGCAAGCTCCCAGCCGTCACCGTTACTGCCGCCGGCCAGGGCCGCGACATACGTTCCATGGCCAAAGCGATCGTCGGTCGAATTCCGATCCGCTGTGAAATTCACGTATTTTACGACTCGATCAATACCGTAACTATTCTGAAACGAATCGTGCGCCTCGTAGATACCTGAATCAACCACCGCAATACCGATATTCGCTCCGTCGAGGTACTGGCTGGGAAAGCCGCTCGTGAATGACATGCGCGCGAGCGAGGCGCCGGTCGTCGATTCGATATGACCAAGCAGCTTTACTTCGCGGTCGAGGGATAAATGTTTTGCGCTACGCAATGCCGCAATATCTTCGGCTGCCCCAACCGGCATGTCGATCATCAGCATTTCGAGGCTGTCGGCGCGCTGTTCTATGCGAACGTTGTTCTTTTTCAGGATCGCAAGCAGCTGTGGATTGTCGATATCATCCGACTGGAGAATAACCTTAACGGTCCTATTCTGGTCGGCACCAGCTACTAACTCCCTGAGATCGGGCGAAAGCTTGTCGCCGACGAACGAGTCGTCGTCGGCATCGGTAGCATCAATGCGTTGAAATCGGGGATGCAGATTCTTGTCAGCCAAGATCTGCGATTCAAAATTCGCGGTATCCGACACAGCGATAACGCGCATCTTGCCCGCCGCGATCGCGGCATATAGCCTGTCAGCGACGACAACGCCCCGCACCGGCGTCATGCGTGAAAAGTTCGCAATGTCGTCGAGATAGATCACGATCTTTGACCTGTCAACGTGAGCGATCACGTTGTCGATAAGAGCTCTAAGGCCTGCGTTATCTTCGGCCGCCGTGAATACTGCTTCCCAATTCACGCGAAAGATCTGTCTGCCGTCTTTTCGTTCCGCAAGCCTCGCAGCAACTGCCTCAACGAGGAGTTCGCGCTCGATACGGCCATCGTCGATCAGTATTGGGCTTTTTGGGTTGTTCGAAACTAAGTGCTTTGTTATCTGTCGCGCCTGTCGCTCATAAATCTCGCGGTCGCTCGACGCGGTTACCTCGATCAGATAATCCGTAGCGTTTTGCGAGATCGAACTCTTGGCCGTGTCGGTTGGGACAACGCGCTCTCGTGAAACCTGGCCGAGAGCGAAACTCGAGAACAGCAGAGAGCACAGCACCATATTTGTCCATCCTTTGTGTAGTCTCATGTTTGTCATAACGTTGTTTATGTAAGTTCGGCTGTATTAACTTCGTTCTTTGGGGACACCATTCCTTAGCAACGCCTGTGCCACTGACAAACACCGGTCGGATGCCACAAAAACATTGAAATCAAATATGGTTTGCGGACGTAGCGAGAAAAAGTTTTCGGTCAGAATGACGCGTTTTGCATCGTCATGCTGACCGAAAGTTGACGGAATAGAAGATAAATCTAATTTGTGATGCCGACCTGCGTCAACGCATAGGCATAGTCGAAAGCGACTTCCTTCAAACGATCATAACGGCCCGATGAACCGCCGTGGCCGGCCCCCATATTAGTTTTGAGAAGGATCACGTTGTTGCCGGTTTTCATCTCACGAAGTTTCGCGGCCCACTTCGCACCTTCCCAGTACGGTACCTGGCTGTCGTTGAGTGAGATCTCGATCAGCATATTAGGATATTTTTGCCGCTTGATCTGGTCGTACGGCGAATACGAATACATATAATCCCAGGCCTTTTTGTGGTCACGCGGATTGCCCCACTCGATCCATTCGCCGGTCGTCAGCGGCAGCGTGTCATCGATCATCGTGTTCATCACGTCGACGAAGGGGACCTGCGCAATAACGGCCTTGAATAGCTGCGGTGCCTGATTGACGACTGCTCCCATCAGCAAGCCGCCCGCAGAGCCGCCCTGAATGACGAGTCGATCAGCAGACGTGTATTTCTTTTTGATGACCCACTTTGCCGAATCGACAAAGTCGTTGAACGTGTTCATCTTTTTGAACATGCGTCCATCCTGCCGCCATTTTTCGCCCAGCTCGCTGCCACCGCGAATGTGCGCTATCGCATAGATCATTCCGCGATCGACAAGGCTCAGCTTTTGCGACGAAAAGTCCGGCGTCATTGAGGCGCCGTAGCTGCCATATGCGTAAAGCAGCATCGGAGACTTACCGTCGAGCTTTGTGCCTTTTTTCATCACGATCGAAACCGGCACCTTAACGCCATCGCGAGCCTCTGCCCAAATTCGCGTCGTTTCGTATTTTGTCTTATCGTGACCGCTCGGTATCTCCTGCTGCTTAATGAGTTTGCTGGTTCGCGATGCAAGGTCAAACTCGAATGTCGAATCTGGCGTGATCATTGACGAATAGTTATATCGCACGTACGGCGTTTCATACTCAGGATTACCACCCAGTCGCATTGTATAGACGCTCTCCTCGGTCAGGATGCGCATGTCAGCCCGGCGGGTTTTGCGATCCTTCACGCGGATATATTCGAGGCCATTCTCGACCTCGGATACGATAGCGTAGTCCTTAAAAAAGCTGACGCCCTCATTCAACACGTTCGGATCGTGCGGAATAAAGTCAGTCCAGTTTTTCTCGCTTGCATCACTAAGAGGGGCTCGAACTATGCGAAAATTTTCCGCGTCTTTATTCGTCCGAATATAGAATTCGCCGCTGTCAAAGTCAGCGTAGTATTCGTGGCCGTCGCGTCGCGTCGCGATCACCTTCCACTGACCGAGCGGGTTGTCTGTGGAAAGATATCGGTACTCGGTCATCGTCGCCGCACCCGAGCTGATAAAAAACATCCTTTTGTCACGCGAACGACCGATACCGCTGCCAAATAACACGTCCTTCTCTTCAAACACCAGCGTATCAGCCTCTGTAGAACCGACCGTGTGTCGAAAGATCTTGTCGCTACGCTTTGACACTTCGTCCTCTTGACCGTAGAAAAAATACTTTCCGTCCGGCGACCACTCGGTCGATGTTACACGCGCGATCTTGGCCGGGAGTATCTTGCCTGTCCTCAGATCTTTGAATTGCAGAGTGTATTGTCGATAACCGGTCGAATCGGTCGAGAACGCCAGCATCGTCCCGTCGTCACTCGGCTCAAACGCGCCAATCGAGAAGTACGTGAAACCCTTCGCCATCTCGTTCTGATCGAGGAGCACTTCGGGGTTTTTGCCATCACGTGTCTTGCTGCGCAAAAACATCGGATACTGCTTCCCTTCTTCGGTGGTGTTGAAGTACCAATAGGCTCCGATCTTTGTCGGCACACTCGTATCGGTCTGCTTGATGCGGCCGAGCATCTCCTGATAGAGCCCATCAACAAACGGCTTGTGCACGCCCATATGCGACTCGACATGTTTGTTGTTCTCCTCGAGATACTTGATTATCTCAGGATCTTTTATGTCCTCGCGATCACGCAGCCAACCATAGTCGTCGGCTATCTCGTAACCGTGGATCTTCAAGACCTTTGGGACCTTCTTTGCAACTGGTGCTTTCATATCTTGTGCAATAACGCTATTGCCGATAACAATAACAATAAGAAAAAATGCGGTTATCTGTAATGCTCTCATACTCCGGGCACTCCTTGTAATCAAAAAAGCTAACAAGACTCAGGACGTCGGTAGATTTTCTACGTGAGTCGCAGCGCGTTTGTTTCGATTCGGGCATGATCCTCACGTCCGTCTATTCGCTCCTGCCGACGCCCCTGCCAAGGATCGAATGTAAAATTACGTAAATTGTAACAAAACCTTGCTCGGGAAACGCCACGAAGCTCCGAGGTTATGCGCTCTGATCTTTTTATTATTCACGTTCACCATCAGTTCGGGGTGTCGAAGCACTTTATTTTTTTCTCAAAGGTCGCGGGGTCGATTTTCGTATTGAGTTTTATCGAGTCTAGTCGAACGTCCATAATCCGGTCGATCTTGATCCTAAAAGGCAGCATTAGACCATCGACCTTTCTGTAATCGCCGAACGTGAATAGCACCGGCCCTTGTGTAAAGGTCACGATCAACTTTGTTTCCTTGTCAAACGACAGCCCGACGCCGACGCCCTTGTCGCTGGTGCCCGATAAGATCACACGCTTTCGCCCGTCGAGATCGAATTCGCCCTCGAACTTCAGCCCTTGCAGAAACTCGAGATCCATCGCTGCGAAGTACGGCCCAAAGATATCCGCGCGCGTCGCATCGCCGATCGGGAACAAGTCGCCCGTCAGCCCGTAATCCGCCTGCTGAAAGAAGTTCTTGCCATCATAAATCGAGCGAACTTCGCCTAACGTCGGCATTTTGAGAACGACGGCCACTTTGTTTGGAGCGTTCCACGCCGCGTAAATACCGCCATCGAGGTCGGGACTATCGCCTATCACAACATTGCCATTTGCTTCATACGATGCGATCCGCTTTTTTGCGTCTGCTCCGCCAGCAGCGATAACAAAATCGGTGACAGTCTTTACTGAGCGTTCGTCGCTCGGCCCCTGTGCGGGTTTTGCCGCAGGCGGAGCGAGCGTAAAAACTTTTGGCGGCGGGATCGGAGCTGCCTTTGGCGGCGGCGCCTCCTCTATTGTCGGCGTTGGAAGTTCGATAGCCTTTGAAGGTGGAGGCGGCGGTTGCGCTACTCCCGTCGTAACCGAGACTGACTTTATCGGTAGCTGAATAATTTCACGTGGTGTAACGGCTCGTCGTAATTCGAACGCGTTGTCGTCGGCGATCACTGCGAGAGCCTTTTCGAGTTGTGAATCGCCACCGCGAAGTAGCGACTTTCGATCAAGCTCGACCAAATGATCGGGCGTCACGCCCGTGCCTTCAAGCGACTTACCGGTTAGATCAAGAAAATCGGAAACCGGGTACATCATCACTGCTCCCGTCGGCAACTTGATCCAAACGGCTGGGAGCGATTGTCCGCCGGTGCGCGTACCGACTAGGAGCGCCCGCTGATTCGCACGCAGACCTGCCGCAAACATCTCCGACGCCGACATCGACAGACCGTCGACGAGCAACACAACGCGTCCTTTGAAGTTTCTCGCTTTAGACGCGACAGTGAACACCTCGCTGGCGCCACGCGACGTAAAAGTCCCCAAGGTCATCGGCTTATCCGTCAACATCCCAGAAAGTCCGATCATCGAGACCAGAACGCCGCCGAAATTGCCGCGAAGGTCGACGACAATTCCTTTTTTCTTGCTGAACTCAGTGAGCGATGCACAAAATTTGTCGATGACCGGCACTGCGAACGCGTTGAAGCGAATGTAACCGACATCGGTGGTAAGTTCGCGGGACTCGAATTTTAGAAAGTGGTCGGGAATACTTGTGCTTAACGAGATCACCTCGCCCGACAGTTCGCGGCGGGAAACTGTAAACTCACGAACACGATCATCTTGATCGAGGCACGTCAAAAAAACCGAACTCTCCGGTTCGCCATTCAGAAACTCAGTAACAAGCTCGGCCGGAAGAGCGTAACGCATTTCAGACTCAGCAATTCCACTCGCGAGAAGGAGCTCGACCGTCTCTTTCATCGAGACGCCGTTGATCTTATCGATAACGTACCCGGGTTTGATACCGGCGGCCTGCGCTCCCGACTCCCGTTCGACGCTCGTGACAACTATCTGGCCGCCAATCATCCGAAGCTCGACACCGATGCCATATTGCTTCAAGGAGCTCTCATCGTCTACCAGTTCGTCGTCCTCTTTGTCGGTATTTTTTTCGGAGAGCTTTTTTTCTGCAGCAAGTTCTTTTTCTCGCTTTCGCGCACTCGCTTTTGCATTCTCGATTCTTTTGAAATATTCGGGACCGAGGATATTCAGGTGAGATTTGCCAAGCCGCCCGATCATCTCTTCGAGAATTGTGTGAAACTCGGAGTCGGTCTTTGCACGGCGAACCCTCGGCTCGTATTCTGATCGGATCTTGAGCCAGTCGAGCCCGCCAAACGTTTTGTCAAAATACTGCTCATTCAACGTTGACCACGCAACCGAAAAAGCTTCCATTCGTCGCTGTGCCGGCGTCGGCTTGGACGCCAAAACCGTTACGGTCGCCCTGATAGGCTTTGGCTTTTTTTGTTGTGGCTTTTGCTTTTGCGCAAATGTGCCTACTGCAAACGCAACGACTGTCAGCAGGCAAAAAGATATTGGCAGGAGGCGTCTTGTTAGCATAGCCCAACGCTCTGGAGTGGTTATCGGCTGTCTACAGGTACGTATTTTAGATCGCGGGCACCGATGTATTCCGCACGCGGGCGGATAAGTTTATTATTCGCGTATTGTTCGAGAATGTGACCGGTCCAGCCCGATATTCGTGACACGGCGAAGATCGGCGTGTAAAGGTCGAGCGGGATCCCCATCAGATAGTACGTTGAAGCCGAGTAGAAATCGACGTTTGGAAACATTCCTTTTTTCTCGTGCATGAGCTGCTCAATACGCTGCGACATCGCGAACCACTTTGTCTCGCCTCTTTTCTCGGCAATCGCCTCGGAATACTTGCGAAGCCACGTCGCTCGCGGATCCTCTGTCTTGTAAACCGCGTGACCGATACCCATGATCTTGCGCTTTTCGGTCAGAGCATTCTCGATGAAAGCATCGACCTTGTCGAGGTCGCCTATCTCGATGAGCATCTTCATTACGTTTGTGTTCGCCCCGCCGTGAAGCGGGCCTGCGAGGGCCGCGATTCCAGCCGTGACGGCACCATACATATCCGCAAGCGTGCCGGCAACGACGCGTGTCGTAAATGTCGATGCGTTGAGCTCATGATCCGCATGCAAGATCAAACAGACGTCAAACATGCGTTCCTCGTCCGCATCGGCGCGGGTCCCGCGCAGCATATAAAGAAAATTCTCAGCGATCGACAGCGACTTGTCCGGTGCGACCACTTCCTTTCCGTTGCGAATTCTGTCCCAGGCAGCGGCGATCGTGCCGATCTGACCCGTGATCCGAACAGCCGCGCCGACAGCCGACTCGCGATCTGTGCCCTGCCCTTTCGGGTCGTAAAGATCCAGACTCGATACCGCCGTGCGAAGCACGTCCATTGGGTCGGACTCTTTCGGGTACTGTTTCATCAGATCGATGACCTCAGCCGGCACCTCGTAATTTCGCCTCAGCCGCTCGACATGCTGCTCCATCTCGTCCCGCTTCGGAAGACGCCCGTTCCACAACAAATAAACGACCTCCTCGAACGTAGAATGCTCGGCCAGATCGTGTATGTCATAACCCTGATAAATTAAGATTCCCTGCTCGCCGTTAACATCGCCGATCGCGCTCTGCGCCGCCACAACGCCTCTCAAACCGGCCGCTGCCGCAGTGCTTTCAGTTCCTGTGCTCATGTTGTTTCTCTCTGTAAAATCAATATTTTCGCCAAATCTAATCTTAACCAAGCTACCCGACAGTTACAAGTCAGATCGCAGCAAAAGGCTGTTAAATCGGCATTAAAAAGGCCTCGGCGTTAGCCGAGGCCAAATAGTTACATTGGAGGAACACTAGCGAATCTGAGTTTCGTAGGCGGTCTTGATCCGAACTTGTTGATTGCGTCCCAGACGGACGTGCTTGCCGCGCTCAATGACGACCGCGCCGACGCCGAACGCCGCGCCCATTCCCGCACCGACGGCCACGCCGACTGGCCCGCCGACAACGCCGCCGATCACGGCACCGGTTCCGGTGGCCGCTCCGACCTTGATCGCGTCACCCTTTATCGAGCTTTTGCCCACGGCTGTTCCTTCGTTATCAACCCGCTTTACGTTGTCGCCCTTGACCGGCATCACTTCGATAAGTTGGCCGCTGAAGTTGCTCCAACGCGTGTCGTTAAGAATTATGCGGTCGAACGAGAGTGCTAATTCGCTTCGACGTTTAATACGCCCCGGGGCGGTGATCTTTGCAACGCGGCCCTCGATCGTCGCGCCAGCGATCTCGCTCGGGCTGACGACCTTGGCCGTAAACTTATCGCCGGTTCGACTGCGTTCCGTGCTCAGATCTTCCTGCAATTCGAGGATCAACTCAGTGTCGCGAGGTATCAAATATGTCGCGCCGCTGAATGTTGGGTACGTTTGAGTCTCGGTTGTTGCTGTCGTAGTGGACGTAACCGGCGGGCCACCGACCGTGACTGCTCCGTTCGACGAACCATTCGGCAACGCTCCGTCGGTCGTCGTGTTTCCGGTCGCCAAATTCTGTGTCGTACCGTTAACGATCCCGCGACGTTTCAATTCCGTCGGCAAATTGGCCTCGAATGATCGGCGCTCAAAACCCGTGTTGTAACCTGACTCGAAACCCTGCTGATAGCCGTCGCGAAAATCATCGAGCGAGCCGTATTCCTTGGAATACGCGCGATTTGCTTTCGTGTAATCCTCGTGCCGTGTGTAACTGCGAGCCAGGCCATCGATCGTATCGCGGTAACCGGCCATGTAACCGTCCGAATATCCGGTGCGATATCCACGCTGCAGAGCAAATTGCGAATCCTGGTTCGCCGCTGTTGTGGACTGTGCCGAGGCAGGAACGATCGGCAGGCCGATTAAGATAATGCTTAACAAAACTATGCCTAGTTTTTTTCCCAAGTTCATAATTGATCTCCTTAAAATTTCGCCTGACTCGGCAAAAATGCTGTAACAGCCTATAGTTATACACCGAACGGTGATAAGTTGCAAGAACTTTTTGCTTAAGATATCCGCGTGACTATTTAATACAGTGTTTAACTGAATTGTACAAAAAAGCGGCTGACTATCGAGCCAACCGCAAATCACCAGCGTGCAGAGGAGGACAGAACTTAGAAACTCTTGCGGAAGAGATATGACGCCCTAATAAAGAACGTACGACTTTCGCGCCGGGAACCATCAAGGTAAATCGGGTTGTTGAGAGGATTAAATCCAATAAAAGGGTTTCGCTTGATATTGTCGTTGTAGCCCACGTAAAATGCGGTTCCGGGACTCGGCGTCCAGCCCAGGAGGATCTGTCCCGCAAAGTCCTTTTCGACCCCGGTTCCGCTCCCCGCGTTTCCATCATAATCGAGTCTAAACCGCGTAAACAAAAACCGCGTGAATTGATAGGTCGAACGAAGGCTAACGATATCCGAGTCGAAAGAGCGAATGCCATTGTCGCTCCTTGAGAGGCGGCTCTTGTTATAGCTGACGCCGACGCGCAAAGGGTCGATAGGCTTAAGCTCGACGAAGACATTCGCATCAACCTGATTTGCAGAGCCTGGATTTTGCAGAATTATTGTCGAATTGGGATCGGCCGGATCCTTCCTTAGGCATTCGCCGGTGACTGAATCTCGCACGCATTCAAAGAAAAAGTAGTCAAACGCACCGCGGATCGTGCCGGCGAAAAAGCCATAGGAAAGCCATTTGTTCGGCGTCTGATTAAAGTTTGCCGACACGAAGTTCGCCTGCGTCGTTCGGAACGGATCGCCCAGAAACGTTCCGTACTGCCGCGTTGGTGACCGCTTGAGGCCAAATTCATCTTCGTAGATCTTCTGATACGACGTGCCGACCTCAAACCCCAGATAGGTCTGCCGCTGAAGGCTCAGATTCACGCCAGTTTGCGTATTGTAACCCTGCAGGCGCCCGTCCCACGTATAATCGACACCGGCCATCTGGTTCCAGTTGGCACGGATGATCTTCTTTTTGGCGTCGGATTTGGTGGAAAACCTATTGAAGAAGAAGGCAAAATTCGTGTTCGTCTGCCGCCTGAAACCGGCATCTGCACGGTAAAACCGGCTACGGCCACCAGCCTCCATAAACCAGCCGTGCGTTTCGCCGTCCGAATCAAGGTTGACGTAATAAGCCAAGCCATTTCCCACTCTATACTTCTGAAACGTTCCGTTGCTCAGCGGATCGGCACTAGTTAGGCCGGTACCGCAGATCGAGCGATTTGACGCGGCCTGTGCCGGGTCAAGCGTCGGCTCAAACTCAGGTTCGAACATACACCTTTTTGAAGCTGTGCCGACAACCTGAAAGCTCGATGTTAGCCTTGGCGTGAACTTTAGTCGCCCGTCGAAACCCGCCAGAAGATTCTTCTGCTCCGGAAATGTCCTGTACGTGCCGAAAAAGCCGATGTTGTTCTCACTGCCGAAGTCGCGTTTGAGACGTAGGACTGCGTAAAGCGAGTTCTTATCGAGGAATTCGTCCCTCGAACATCGAATACTCGGATCGACGCGTTGGCGTTCTAGACACTGAGCGTTCAACGTTCTCTCGTTCTCTGAGTAGTTCCCGGGCGCGTTGTCAGACGCGGCAAGAAATCCGAACGAGTTCTTACCGGATTTGCCCGATAGCTTGACGGCAAAGTCTGGGTCGACTATCTGCCGCGAATAGAATACTTGGATCGGCGAGCGAAAGATATCCGCGCCTTCTAAAAAAAACGGTCGTTTTTCTTGAAAGAATATTGGAAATCGCTGATTTGCTGTCACCACCGGAGCATCCGCCTCGATCTCTGCAAAGTCCGGATTGATTGCCGCGTCTAGTGTGATACTAGGCGTAAGCGTGTATTTAAGCGTGACGCCGATCTGCTTCTTTATCGGATGATTTACAAACCGGCCGGCCGAAACACGTTCACCGGTTTCGCTGAGCGTAACGCTTGGCACGACCTCGAGCGTGCGCTCATATTTGATCTCATCGAGGCCGGTGATCTTGCCATGTTTTATCAAAAAGCCTGAAACTTCGCGGTCGTCCGGTAGCCACTGATCGAACTCATCATTAAAGCGATCGATATTACGTGCAGCGTTAAAGCCCCAAAGCTTGCCTTTGCCTGCGGTGTAGCGAAGCGATTTGAATGGGATCTTAGCCTCAACGGACCAGCCCCAATCTTCGATCACGCCCTTAGATTCCATAACGATGTCGACGGAAAAATCGGCGCCTTGCCCTTCAGTAAAAATACCGTCGGCCTGAATCCCCAACGGATTAAAGCCGAGCACGTAGGCCCGTCGCTGGTCGTTATAGGTGTCGAGCCAGATACGAACGTTGTCTTCGCCAAATACATTGTCCCGTTTTGCAATAGTCGCTCGGATCTTGTCGCGTTCGTCCCAGCACTTAAAAGCTACATAGAGATTGAGTTCGTCATACGCTATGTAAACCTCTGTCGGTCGCGACGGCGCCGTATTGTATCCGGGGTTTGTCTGATAAAAGTCCTTAAAGACGGCGGCGGTTTTCCAAATCTCTTCGTCGACGCGGCCGTCGATCAGCGGTGCAGACAGGGCTTTGGGAATTACGATGGCCCTCTTTTTCTCGGCTGGCACATCGACCTTACCGGAGCGCGGGGTTTCGAGTGAGGTTGTCGTTGTCGCGGCACCGCTCACCTCTGCGCCCCCGGTTGTCTGTTGTCCGAACACTGTGGATGTGAGAAAAACGACAAAGGCAATAACACAAAGTTTTTTCATAAACGCACCCCAAAAAAAACCAGGATCGAG
Source organism: Pyrinomonadaceae bacterium (assembly GCA_046154245.1). Classification (GTDB taxonomy): domain Bacteria; phylum Acidobacteriota; class Blastocatellia; order Pyrinomonadales; family Pyrinomonadaceae; genus OLB17. Next base: position 22,694 of record JBJXFZ010000078.1, on the reverse strand, counting down.
TCTGACCTGTTCTTGAATTGTAAGGTTGAGTACCTAGCTACCAAAATAATGAAACGCGCCTGTCCCAATAAAGTTTCACGCTATTACGCCAACCGCTTAGTAAGTCTCGGTCAACGACGACACGCCGCGAATTGTGATCGCACCGTCCGTTTTGACCTCAAACGGCACGCCACCGCGACCGATTCGATATTTGACCTTATCGTCCTTTTCGTCGCCGCTCACACGCGTTACCGAAATCCCCTCACCACGAACCTCGTTACAATTTGCCGTCAGGTCGGCCGACGCGTTTTCCGGCAACACCAGCGTGATCGAGCCATCCACGGCGCTCGCCTTAAGACGTTTGAAATCACCTTCGAGATTAAGGGCGCCGTCGGTCGTTTCAGCGTCGATCTCGCCGCGAAAACCTATCACACGGACAAGACCGTCGATATTCTTAATATTGAGCGAGCCCTCCACATCGATGACATTTATCGGATGGTCAGCACCGACAAGATCGACATTACCGGTCACGCCCTCGATACGGATCTCGCGGCCGGTATCGATCTTTAAGTTAGATTTACGCGGCACATAAACCTCGATGCGCGTTCTTACGCCGTTGGCGTACGGACGGTTACCATCGTTTTTATTTACTTCTTCAACGTTTATGTTTACTGCGGCATCGGTGTGCGTCTCAGAAACCTTCATAGGTTCACCGCGTCGCGGCTCGATGAGCTGAACGACACGATACTTTACTTCGTTCTTGTCCCAACCTATAACTTTCACAGCACACGGCTCGGCATTTATCGTAACGGTTGGGGTACCTTTCACTGTAAAGTTCCCGCTCTTCGTTTCGACCTTCGGAATACCGCGGTCAAAAATCGCACTCGCAACGCGTGTGATCCGGGCGTCCTCCTGAGCGATCGTACGTATTCTCCTTTTCATCTCTTCTGAGCTCAGTACTTCGGCTGCCTTTGCGCGCGACTCCGCAGAGACTGCAATAGCATCGGTCCTGATCTTCTCGATCTCCGGAGCTCTAGGCGCCCTAGGTGCGGCGACTTTTATCTTCATCGTCTCTTTTTTTGACTTATCGATCTCGGCGGACATTTTCTCTTCATCGATGTCCCAATCATCATCAGCCTTTTGGGGTAAGAGATTTGTTGCGGGACTTGGGTTTTTTCCATCGTTCCTTCGACTGATAGAAAGACCGCCATTCACACTGTTCAATTTGATCTGGACCTCGCCGCTCCCGAGTCGACCGTAAAGATCGCGGCCAACATACTTGCCCTTACGAACGGTCAATCCAAAGTTGTTCGTGATACTGCCATTAAGAGAATCGGCCTTTATCGTCGCACTCGAATCCGAAGGAATCGTCAGATTTACCCGGCCATTCACGGTTTCGAGAGCGATCTTGCTGCCGCCATCAAGGCGGTCGAAATCCGCGACGACTTCGCCATTCACGGTCGAGAGTTTTGCGGTTCCACGTATGTTAGTCGCCTTGACCGTGCCATTGACGGCTGAGATTCGAACGATGTTCGTAAAGTTCGAAACCTCGACCGAACCGTTGACGGTTTCGATCTCGTTAAGGATCGCTCCGCGCGGGACCATCAACCGATATTCAACTTCAAGTTTGCCGTGATTGCCCCACCGTCCACCGTTGCGGGTTTTCCAGTTGTCATAGTTGGTCTCGACATCAAGATGATCCGGTCTCGACTCGATCTTTATCTCGACCTCGGCAAGACGCTCTTTGCTGTCGGCCGTCTTTATTGCAACAAGCTTCACTTCGGTCTTATCCCATGCCTCAAGCGTGATCGAGCCGTTTACGTTCGAGACGCTCACCCGACCGTTTGCATTGAGCGGATAGGTCTGCTCAAACTGCTCCGTCTCGTCGCCCTTCACGGACTCGACGATGACGGCGTCGGGGTGCGGCAGATCAACAGGTATCGGCACCGCGCGCTCATTCGGCGAAAGACTAAGACCGGCAAAAATAATCGTGTATAACCAACTCATAACTGCTCTCCTGACCCTATGTGGGGTCCAATTTCTCTCTTTCTATCAACAAAACACCGCTTTTCGCTGATTTGTGACAGTTTTTTGTCAGATAATTGCAAAATTGTCACATCAAGCTCCGAAGGTCATATATTTGACCTGTTGGCATGCCGCACGTATAATTACGGTTTGCGTTTAACGTGAAATTTCGCTTATCTACGGCGAAGGAAGTTACAGTTATGAAACAGGAAATTCACCCTAATTACGAACAGATCACCGTGTCATGCGCGTGTGGAAACAACTTTAAGACCCGCTCGACCATGAAAGACGAGCTGCATATTGAAATTTGTTCCGAATGCCATCCGTTTTTCACCGGCAAACAGAAACTCGTCGATACGGCCGGACGCGTTGACCGATTTAACAAACGTTATCAGCGTGGCGGTGCTGCCGCTGAGGCTGCGAAATGATCGTATCCAACGGACAATATTAGCTTCTCAAAATTTGACGCCGACGCTTTTTGCGCCGATTCGCAAGTGGTGTGCTTCACACACGGTGATAGGCAAAAAATTCGGCGTCTTTCAATTTTGAATTTAGGTTGTGGATTTTGAGTTTTTGAGCATCTAAAATTATCGGCTCGGGAAACTAAAGGTTATGAAGAAAAGACACACAGCAAAATTCCTCCGGTTCATCCACACGATCTTTGCGGTCGAACGCGACCTTATCGTCGGTGGACAGGCTGTAATGGAGGGCGTTATGATGCGAACGCCCTCGGCGTATGCGATCGCATGTCGTAAGTCAGACGGCTCGATCGTCTCGACGGCCGAGAAGCTCCCAAAATGGAGCGATAAACACAAATGGCTGAACACGCCGGTGCTTCGTGGTGGAGCGACACTGATCCAGTCGATGGCGCTCGGGATAAAGGCGCTTAACTTTTCTGCGCGGATCTATGAGGAAGACCTGGAGGCACAGGAACAGCTTGCAAAAGAAAAAGTGGCTGAAACACAGGCCGCGTTTGTCGAGGGCACGACGGATGAAGACTTTACGAAGGCACCGGTAAAAGTCGTTATGCCCGCAGAGTCAAAGGCGAAAAAGACAGGACAGTCGCTGAGCGCCGTCGGCTCGATCATCTTTGCTCTCGGCTTCAACATTTTGCTATTTATCGTCGCCCCGCTTGTGCTGACGAATCTTTTGTTTATTCAACTCGGATGGGCCGCCGCCCCGGCCATTTCCGCTGACGCGGGCTGGCTCGCAACTATTAAGGCGTATGTTTGGAAGATAAGCCTTGACTCGCTTGGCCTTTGGGTTGGATTCAACTTGATCGACGGCCTGATCAGAATGGTGTTTTTTGTCTTTATGATCTTTTCGATGTCCTTCCTCAAGGACATTCGCCGCGTGTTTGAATATCACGGCGCCGAGCACAAAACGGTTTTCGCCTGGGAAAAGGGCTTTGAACTCACGCCTGACAATGCGGCTCAGCAGCGTCGCCAACATCCGCGTTGCGGCACCTCATTTTTGATGGTTGTCATGTTGATCGCGATCGTGCTGTTCTCGGTTATTAACTTTGAAGCCATGTGGCTCAATCTCGTCGTCCGCATCGCGCTGATGCCGCTCGTCGCAGGGTTGAGCTACGAGGTCATTCGATACGCTGCGAAGAAAGAGTCGGGTGCTATCTTCAAATTTATGACGATGCCGGGTCTATGGCTGCAGAACATCACTACCCAAGAGCCGGACAAGGAACAGCTTGAAGTAGCGATTCATGCACTCGACGAGTCGCTGAAACTCGAACCCGCAACCTAAAACAGTTGCCCACGAAACGCACGAAAGACGCGAAAAAGTAAAGGTCTTTCATTTCGTGTTTTTCGCGTGTTTCGTTGGCTAAATTCTTATGTTCGAAAAACTTGAACAAATCGAAAAGTCCTACGACGAGCTGACCGCTCAGATTTCGGCGCCTGAGTTCATGTCCGACATGTCGGCGTATGCCAAGGCGATGAGGCAGCATCGTTCACTTGGTGAGATCGTCGACAAATATCGTGAGGTCAGAAAGATGCAGGAAGATCTCGAAGGCGCACGCGATCTGGCGGCCCATGCCGATGGCGATGACATGCGCGAGATGGCAAATCTCGAGATCGCAAGCATCGAAGAAAAACTGCCGCATGCGGAAGAAGAGCTAAAGTTACTCCTGCTGCCAAAGGACCCTAATGACGAGAAGAACGTGATTCTTGAGATCCGCGCCGGAACGGGTGGCGACGAAGCGACGCTTTTTGCCGGCGAGATCTTACGGATGTACGCGCGATACGCCGAACGACAAGGTTGGAAGATGGAGGTCATGAATGCGTCGGACACCGGCGTTGGCGGCATCAAAGAAGCGACTGCAATGATCGAGGGCGACAACGTGTATTCGAAAATGCGCTTCGAGAGCGGCGTTCATCGCGTTCAACGTGTTCCCGCGACTGAGTCCAGCGGACGCATTCACACATCGGCGATCACGGTCGCAGTCTTACCTGAGGCCGAAGAAGTCGATGTTCAAATCGACCAAAACGATCTTCGCATTGATACGTTTTGTTCGAGCGGCCCCGGCGGGCAATCTGTTAACACAACCTATTCCGCCGTTCGCATCACGCATTTGCCGACAAATGTTGTCGTGTCGATGCAGGACGAAAAATCGCAAATAAAGAACCGTGAAAAAGCGATGCGTGTTCTTCGGGCTCGTTTGCAAGAGATCGAGGAGCAAAAACAACACGACGCTCAGTCGGCCGAACGCAAGTCGATGGTCGGCAGCGGTGACCGCAGCGAGAAGATAAGAACGTATAACTTCAAAGAAAATCGCGTGACCGATCATCGCATCGGCCTGACGGTTCATCAACTCAATCTCGTACTCGAAGGCCAGCTTGACGAGTTCATTGACGCACTGACAACACATTATCAAACGGAGAAACTTCAGGCGGAGGCTGTCGCGGTCTGACAAGTTTCGACATCTATTGACCTTTGCACTATCGTTCTTGACTTGTTGATATGCCCCAGCCCACTCGCCTTTACCTCATCCGCCACGGACAATCTGACGGCAACGCCGAAGGGCGCTTTGGCGGCCACGGCCCGACGCCGCTTTCAAAACTTGGCGTCGAACAGGCGGAACGAACTGCGAAACTGCTCGCTAAAGAAGAGATCAACGCGATCTACTCGAGCGATCTTCTCAGGGCCGTTCAGACTGCCGAGCCGCTAGCAGAACTGCTCGATCTCAAGATTAATAAATCAGCGGCTTTTCGAGAGCGAAATGTCGGCGTACTCGAGGGGCTGACGTTTGACGAATGTAAAGAAAAGTACCCTCGTGACTACTACGCCCTTGTCCATCGTCACGTCAACTACGCAATAACAGGCGGCGAAAGCTATCGACAACTTCTGCGTCGGGTTTCGAGCGAACTGCGCTCAATACTTCGCAAACATCCGCACGAACGCGTTGCGATCTTTTCTCACACCGGCGTGCTTTGTTATTTAACTCTCTTTCTGATTGGTGCGATCCAGCGCGACACAAAACAAACTCCCTGGATCATCACCTCAAACTGCGGCATCAACCGCTTCGAGGTCCGAGGCCTTCGCAACGTCCGCGTCCTCACCCTAAACGATACCCGCCACCTCACGGCAATCACCGGCAACGATGCGTTTGCCGCACGATGATTCGTTGTTTGAATTGTAAGCAGCGAGTATGATGATAGGGTGTTGAGGATGAGGATATTGTCATGAAAAGAATCGTCACAAAAGCGGCTGCGTTCTTGGCAGCAGCCACAGTTACTTTGTTGTCTGTTACGGCTCAGACGATTCCTGGCGACGCGCTGCATCTCCCTAAGAAGATCGGCGGCGAAACAACGCGAACTGATTCGGTAACAGTTTCCGGCCGCGTCAAGTTGGATGGACTTCCGTCCGATCAGTCGAGGCCCGCAATTTACGTTGCAGCCTTTAGCCAAGGACGTTTGATCGTTCGCCGTCCTGTATCTGACAACGGGTCCTATTCGCTCGGTGATGTCCCGCGTGAATGGACGACGATCGTTGTCGAAATTGAAAACTCCGAGGTTGCCAGCAGTCAGTTGATCCCTAGCCCAGCTTCGGTAGTCTATAAGGATTTTTCAATTAGTTGGGATATATTCCGTGGGGCTAAGGACAAAACCGGCGTTATCTCTGCAGCAGTAGCATACGAGCGTTCGCAACCGAACCAGGAACGACTGGATCGAGCGATGGTCGCCATGAACAAACAGGAATACGACTCTGCTATTCGCGATCTTAAAGTGTTGACTACCAATGACTCAAAGGACTTTTATGCATGGACGCAACTCGGAAACGCATATTTTTTGAAGAAAGAATTTAAGAGCTCGGAGGATGCTTACAAGCAGGCGATCGTTGTGGGGCCTAAATTTGCGCTTGCGTCGATAAACCTCGGTAAACTATATCTCTCGCAGAATGAAAATGAGAAAGCGATCGAATTGCTCACAAAAATAGTCGAGTCCGAACCTTCGTCGGCAGATGCGAATCACTATCTTGGTGAAGCATATTTGGCGGTGAAGAAAGGCTCGAAGGCCGTCGTCTATCTGAACGAAGCGATCCGACTTGCCCCGGTTGAAAAGGCGGAGATTCACCTGCGGCTCGGCGCTCTTTATCACGGGGCCGGATTAAAATCGCGCGCCGCAGCGGAATATCAGAAGTTTCTAGAAAAAATGCCGAAGACAGAACGCCGCAAAGAACTAGAAAAGTACATTAAAGAAAATCCCCTAACTCAATAAAAAGAGGGCCGGAATTTGATTCCGGCCCCGCCACTATTTCGTGCAATAACTAAAAATCGAATCGCACGGCAAATTGAACAATGCGCGGAGCACCCTGAATCGCAGTCATACGTCCGAAGTCTGCTCCGGGAGTTTTCAAGTGCGGATCCAATTCCAACGCAAAATCAGCAATACCCGTCAGTCGTTGAGTATTGGTAACGTTGAATACCTCAAGCCTGAAGGTCAGTTTTTTACCTTCTCTAACCTGAAACGTTTTGTAAAGGCCAGCATCAAACGTGATAAAACTTGGCTCACGAATGATACCTCTATCCCCGGACTCGCCCGGCCTTGCGTTTCTGAATGACTGGTAGGCAGCCGTTGGATCACTGAAAATATTTGGGAGGCCCCCGACGCCATTCTTCGTGGGTGAGCTATCGAGCTTTCTCACGCGGACTCCGTTTGACTGGATGTTCCAATTAGTTGCCCAACGTCCATCATCGAACGGTTCACCGAGTGGGAAACCGGTATTCCAACGGAAAATACCCGTCATCGTCCAGCCACCCAAGAACGCGTTAGCCGCACGTCCGGCATCACCGAAGAAAGATTTGCCTTTGCCAAACGGAAGTTCCCAGATGTAATTCGCGTTTATCAAATGCCTCACGTCGAAATCTGAACTTCCCTTGTTTTCCTTTGGTGTCAAGGGATTCAAGAAATTAATGCCGATGATCGACCCTGAGGCCTCGTTGCCCGAAGCCGTATCAAGCGAGTGTGAATATGTGTAATTCACATCGAAGGAGAGGCCGTTTTGGAACCTCTTACGGGCGCTCAACTGAAAGGCGTCATACCATGATTCGCCGACCGTTGAATATGCCGCAAACGTCGAGTATTGAGGATGAATAAAGATGTTGTTGCCAAAGCCTAAGCCATCATCCCAAAGAACCTGAACAAATGTATAGTCATTTGTATTACGTCCTCCGATACAAGCCCCGCTGTTATTCACACTGCCTCTGGCGACGCGTCGATAAGCGGCCTGCGTTGGAGTTAAAAACACGCTACTTCCACAGACGGTGTAGCTTCCATCAGGGTTGGGGCCGTTCGCCAATCCGGGTACGAATTTATTGAACCAGGCAATATTCGGGATCGCAGAAATTGGTGTATTAGCTTCCCGATAACCGAGGAGAGTGTTCATAACGCCGTAGAAATCTTGCCCTGTCGCCGGATCTCTCAAGTTGTTGAAGTGGGCCATATCCCGTATAACCAGCAAACTCTTCGCGATCCGCCCTACGTATGACGCCTCGATCGTTATGCCCTTACCGATCTCACGCCCATAGGACACGTTAAAGTTATAGTTGTAAGGAGTCGTAAGCTTATCATCGAGCGACTGTTCAATGCGAAAATCTTCATTCGCAACTGCCTGTAGTGGGAAGGCCAGGGTTGTCGGAAGCGACGGCAACGGTGTACCGGGACCAAAGAATGTCGGGGTCCGAAGATTTTGTCCTATACCCGTAAACAGCGGCCCAAGGCGGTCGCTGACATTAAACGTATTCGCTGCAATGTCGCTTGACGGCGTATATCCAAGTGCTGAATTCAGATCGAATGCCACAGCCAAAGCACTTCCGATCCTATCGTAAGTCATTCTAAAACCGCCCCGGATCGTGCTTTTCCCGTCTCCGCCAAACAAGGCTTTCAAGAATCCGCCCTTAAAATCTGGCGACCAAGCTGCCGAAACCGACGGGGCAAAGTTGTTGTAGTCCTGTTTATAGTAACCGGGTTTGTTATTGGCTTTGCCGGCCTTATCTACCGTGATCGACTCATTGTAAGGTGTTCCGTTGAAAGCTCCCTCGACGCGCTTTCTAAAGAACTCGCTCAAGCTCTCGGTTGGTTTCACCTGTAATCCGTTTGCCTCATAGACCGGCGTCGAGGTTGACCAGCGAACACCATAGTTTACGGTGAAATTGTTCCGCATTCGCCAGCTATCTTGGATATATGCCTCAAATTCTTCGGTCTTAAAAGTCCTATCCACCCCTACACCGGGAGGTTGCAATACCCCAGCCCCGTTAAAATTTAGATTGGCCGAGTACGCGGAGAATCGACCGATAACCGCCGTCAGCGCATCGCGAAGATCGATGTCCGCTCCATCGGCCACATTGGGAAAGATAGGATTTCCAAAATCGTCGTTAATAACGACGTCGCCAGAAAAGTCGTAGAACGACGGATTGGTCTGCGCGAAATCGTACGATGGACTAAACGAAACACGGTTGTTGCTAACGAATCTGAGATTTCCGCCGGTACTAATCGTGTGGTTTCCCTTAACCCATGTAAAATCATCCACAAAGTTATGGACCGGCGTTACGCGGCTGAGCGTTCTTGAAAAACTGAACGGTTGAAAGATAAATCGAAAACTAAAAAAATTCTGGGTCGAATCTCCGGCCACCGTGAACGCTTCGCGGGTAAGTCCGTATGTGAACTTGTTCACCATGTTGCTTCCAATTGTCCATGTGTGACCGGTCGCAACGCCATACGGATGAACCCATGTCTTAGGAGACGGGGTGTCGGGAAATCTGGAGACACCCGCTGAATTATCCTGTTGGTACTGGAATCGAGCAAAAACATCTTGAGTGTTACTCGCTTTCCAGTCAAATCTAGCCGTCGCCACGTTATTACGTATTTTCGTCTTGGCGTTAAAACGAAACCCTGCTGTATTGATGCCATCGCCGACCGAAAAATCGTTGGCGGGATACTTTGTCGCCCCTGATGCAAGCAAGGCCAAACCTAGCGCATTCACACCCGGCGTGACGGTATACGCATTTGTATAGCAGGCGTTTATCTGCGCCGTGGTGAGTGTCGCGACCCCACCCGAAAAACTCGCGGAACATGCTCCGGCCGGCGGCGCTGAGGTTGCAAAATATTTTACGAGTCCCTGTCCAAGACTCGGCAGAGGAACTTCCCTTGAAACTGGTGTTTCGGCGTTCTCATCAAATCGCTCATAGAAGGCTGAGAAAAACAATCGATCTTTCTTGATTGGGCCGAGCAAGGAACCACCATAATTTCGCCGCCCTTGCGCTAACTGGGGTACACCATTCGAATTATTGAAGTAGTCATTTGCTTGAAATTTCGTATTAGGTCGGTAGTAGAAGTACCCGGAACCGTGCCAGTCATTACTACCTGATTTAGTAATAAGAGAAACCTGTGCACCGGACGAGCGTCCAAAACTCGCATCGGCATTTGTCGTCTGTACGCGAAACTCTTGCAAAGCTTCAGGGGTAACTCGCAAAACACTAAAGAACGCTCGGCCGCCCTGCTGTTCATTTACATCCACTCCATCAAGCGTGACATTGGCTTGGTCCGATCTTCCGCCATTAACAGAACCGTCCGTGCTAACACCAGGTTGCAAAGAAAGAAGGTCGGGCGTGTTACGAGCCGACAGCGGAAGCTGAATAACCTGTTGAGTCGTAATCGTATTGCCGATCGAACCGTCTGCAGTAGTGAGTACCGCATCATTGGCACTCGTTACGGTCACCGTTTCTTCTACCGCACCCACCTCAAGCGTCACATCTACTTCTCTCGATGTATCAACCGCGGCTTGCACTCCAGTGATTGCGGACTTCTTAAATCCCGATGCAGAAATCTCGATTCGATAAGTATCGGGAGGCAATGCAGTAAAGATATAGTTGCCGTCTGCATTCGTCACTTGGGTCCGACGAAAGTTCTTCGTCTCGCTTTCGAGCGAAACCGTGGCGCCACCTAAGACAGCGCCTTTAGTATCACTAATCGTACCCCGAATTGACGAGGTGCCTGACTGACCATTAACGATTCCAGTGCCAAGAACCGCTATGACAATGGTGCCTAAGATTGCGAAACAAGTCGCGTTGATAAACCTACGTTTCATAGATCCTCCCTAATTTTTTCAAGTAAAGTCTGGAAACAATTCCACTAAAGGTATTTACTGCCGAAGACGCATTTTTCGTTCCAAAACGCAAAGAACCAACGGACGGCTGTATTTGCAGGGATTTTGGCATAATTCCGGCCAAAAGAAAAGGCTCAGCTTGGTTTTTTTTGTATAAAAATTCAGATTTTTGTTCTTCTAGCTGACTCGGTTCCACTTTTCGCTGCAGCCTGAACGGTAAGGTCGTTCGGATTTGAGAGATCACCTACGGCGTAAATCTCTGAAACGTTGGTCTGAATACCGTTTGCAGGAAGCGCAAAACCAGCATGATCGACGTCAATCTGACCTGCAAAAAGCTCGGTGTTTGGGACGACGCCGATGCGGATCAGAACCGCCTCGGCAGGAATGGTTGAATGGTCTCCGGACATAAGGTTCTGGACGTCAACGGCGCCGACTTTTGTATCCCCGAGAATTGAGGTTACCCGCGAGTCGAACACTACGCTCACGTTAGTGAGTTTATAAACCCGGTCGACGAATCTCGTTTGTGCGGTAAATTGATCTCGCCTGTGGACGACATAAACTTTCTGGGCGACCTCACCCAGAATGCAGGCGTTCTCGACGGCAGCGTCGCCGCCGCCGACGATCACGACGGTCTTACCGCGTACTTTTTCCTTGTCTTTGATCCCCGATTCTAAAATGCCGTGCCGTTGAAACTCTTTCTCGCCTGGCACGTTGAGCCGTCTTCGCCGAACCCCGGTTGCCAGGATGATCGATTTCGCTGAAAAGCGTTCGCCGTTCGCCAGCGTGATGATCTTTTCTCTCAAATCGGCGTGAGCAACCGGTGAATTTGTAAGGTATTTTGCACCGACATTTTCGATTCGTCGCAGAAAATGATCGCGGAGCTCGCGGCCGTTCTTTGCCTTGAACGGAGAATAGTTGTCGATCGCGTTGTACGTCCACAGAAGCTGTCCACCGAGCTCGGCTCCCCGCTCAAGCAGGATCGCGTCGATGCCAAGTTCTGCACATCTGATTGCCGCCGACATACCGGCCGGTCCGCCGCCGATGATGATCACATCAAAATAATTCGTCTTATTCGACATAGCAAGATAAAGGCTTTTGTTGCTACTTTTTGTCAACGATATGTGCCGTTTTTTGTCACAACTATGGACATTCGCACGATCGCACCGACGGCAACGATGGCAGCGATCACGTGCGAAAGCAATCAGGCCCTTTATTTTAGGCACTTTACAGAAAATTCACAACACTCTGGAATTCGTCGGGTTTTGGCACTAATGTTGCATTTCCTCAGTGCTGTAAGTGGGTGAACACCACCCGCGCCTCATTTCTTGGCCGCGAAAATTTCTGACCAACTTAAAAAATACTATGCGTTTAGACATTGAACAAAACGTTACTACCGCACCACCTGTCGATGGTGTTGAGTATGATGAATTTGGCTTTCCGGGTACAAATGCCGCCGAAGCGCTTTTGAAAAAAGGAATCTCGGCCGCCCAGAGTGGCGATCGAGACGGCGCTCGTAAGCTGTTGACACAGGTTGTCGCTCTCGAACCATCGAGCGAGGACGCCTGGATGTGGCTAGCGTCCATCAGCGATTACCCCGAAGAGCTCCAGGCGTTTCTCAAACGCGTGCTCGAGATCAATCCCGACAACACGCGCGCGGCCGAATGGCACGCAGCAACGAACGCTTTGCTTGCGAAAACGCTTGTGCAGCGCGCGGCGGCAGCACACAATGATGGCTCGCACGAGATCGCCGCTCAGTGCCTCGCTCAGGCTCTGGCACATGATGCCAACTGCGAGTCCGCGTGGGAATTGAAGGCTTCCCTGGCCGAGAGCGACGACGAGAAGATGGAATATCTCGAACGCGTCCTGAGCATCAACCCAGATAACGCCGACGCCGCCGACAAAATGGCCGTCATCCAGCGTGCAAAGATCGAGGCGGTCTTTGTCGAAGCAAAACAACACGTTATTGACGCCGACCACAAAAAAGCCACCAAATTAGTTAATCAATATCTTGACATCGTGTCCGACAATGCCGACGCGTGGGTTCTCAAAGCTCACCTCACAAACGACGTCGAGCAGAAGATGCAGGCGCTAGAAAACGCGCTTGAAGCCGATCCAAACCATGCCGCCGCCCGTTCGTCCTACGATTTTCTCTCGACGCTGAACGCCCCGCCGCAACCTGTAGATGAGCCCGAGGCCGTGGCTGATCCTTTCGAATCCAAGGTTGAAGAAGAAGCTGCTGCGCCTGTCGAACCCGAGGTCGAACAAGTTACGGAGGCTGCGGGCGCTGAGGCACAAGAGAACGTGGCATCAGTAGAGGAAGAAGCGGTTCAGGAAGCTGCGGCCCATGAAACAGAAGACGCCGTCCTTGCTGCGCAAGAACCGGTTCGCGTAGTTGATGAAGAGCCCGTGTTTGTTGGCGATGAAGAATCGAATGTTGAGCAATCCGTTGACGAACAAACAGCAGTCGAAGAGCGGCCGATCGAAGAACCGTCCGTGGGATACGACGACGGGTACGTTGCCGCAAGCCAAGACGCTCCGACGCAGGAGACGGTCAATGTCCAGGCCTCGCAGGTCGCATGTGCGTTTTGCGCGACAGAAAATGATTCGCATGCGTTCAAGTGCAGCAACTGTCACGCGATCACATCTCTCTCAGACGCAGAAGCGCTGCTCGCAAATCCGTACGCCGATTTTGAAATGATCCACCCCGCAGTCATGCGGATGGAGTCCGAAGCGAATACGCGTGAATTTAGCAACGCAGAACTTGTTTGGCTCGGTATCGGTCATTTTAATCTGCGCAACTACGATGCGGGTCTCAGCTATCTGCAGGAAGCTTCGCGACGCGACCCAAATAACGTCGTGCTTGCGAGTCAGGTGAACACTCTCGCAATTCGGATCGACGAAATTAATCATCAGCACGACGTTGAGGAGTCTCGACCAAAAGGCAAGACGATCCTCGTGGTCGATGACAGCCCAACTGTTCGCAAACTTATCTCCGGCAAACTCGAAAAATCGGGACACAACGTCGTCTGCGCGTCAGATGGCGTCGAAGCTCTCGAACGTCTGAGCGAGATCATGCCCGACCTCGTGTTGCTCGACATCACGATGCCGCGTATGGACGGTTACGAAGTTTGCAAGCAGATTCGTTCAAATCCTGAGGCGCATAATCTGCCTGTCGTGATGATCTCGGGCAAGGACGGCTTCTTTGACAAGGTTCGGGGTAAAATGGCCGGGACGTCCGGCTACGTGACAAAGCCCTTCGGCCCTGAGACGCTGATGAAAGCTCTCGAGACCTACCTGCTCCCCGACGCCGCATGAACAGTGATCAGTTGTCAGTGAACGGTAGTCAGTGAACCGACGTTCTCCCTTTTTCATTTTCGCTGACGACTGACCCCGGCCCCACCGACACCTGCTCCTCATGGACCGCGAACAAACACAATCCTTCATAAAGACTGCCGAAGCCGATCTCGAACGGATCCGCGGCAGTCTTTTGCTTATGGCGCAAACGGGCGACATGTCCGATATCGCAGTGCCACAACATCTAATTGCACGCGTCAAAGACGCCGCTCTCGAAAGCGCTCAGTACGCGATCGCAACACTTGCCGTCGAATGCGGAAACGCACTCGAACAACTGACGTCGCCGACCGCGGCCTACAAAGTTCTCGATGTCGTCGCACGCATCGAGGCGTCACTGCTCGATATTCCGCTGCACTCGGCGGGATTTCTCAGCGATGTGTCGGATTTTGTCGATGCATCGTTTGACGAGATGTTGCCGCCGACCGAGTCGAAAGATGATATATTTTCAGAATTTGAGATCGATGAGGAAACGTTCGAGATCTTTCGGTCCGAGGCCGAGGATCTGCTCGGGAATATCAATCGCGGCCTACGAACGCTAGCTCTCACGCCCGCGGATCAAAACGCCCTGTGGGAAGTCCGCCGTAGTTCCCACACGCTGAAGGGCGCGGCCGGAATTGTCGGACTCGCCGAGGCGTCAGAGACGGCCCATAAGATGGAGGACTTGCTCGATAAGTTAGTTGAGCTAAAACGCGAGGCCGCACAGCCGATCATCCGATTTCTCGAAACGTCTTCAAAAAAACTCCGCTCGATCGTCGACGCAAGGCAGTTTGACGACGATGACCTCGGCGTGCAATATCTCGCCGCGATGGACGCGCTTCGCGCGGCAGCAACCTCTGCCCAGCCAACTGAACGGTCTGCCGATGAACCAGTTGATGGCGCGGACACGGCGCGGCCTGTTCACAAACCGATCGTCCGTGTTTCGCTTGAACGTCTCGACGAATTGATGCAGATCTCGCACGAGCTGATGACAAACCGCGAGACGCTCGCCGAGGGCTTTGCAAATATGTTGGACAGCGATACCGCAAGCAAAGAAACGATCGCAAAGCTCGAATCGCTCTTTGAAACTGCCTATCGTTTGAACGGCGACCTCAACGAAAAGCTGATGCAGATCCGCATGGTCAAATTCAGCACGCTCGAAACGCGGCTAAGCCGCGCGGTTAACATGACCTGCATGGACGAGGGCAAGAAAGCCGTTTTCGAACTCGCGAACGGCGACACCGAGATCGACACGCTGATCATCGACTCGATCGTCGAGCCGCTGCTGCACCTGTTGAAAAACGCCGTAGTTCACGGGATAGAAACGCCAGAGACACGACGGCTCATCGGCAAAAACGAACGCGGAACGATCAGCGTTAACGTCGAGGCGTACGAGAACGAGATTCGCATCGAGGTCGGCGACGATGGCTCAGGCGTGTCGGTGCAAAGACTAAAAACAAAGGCGATCGCCAACCGCATCATCGATGAAGACAGAGCCGCGTCAATGACCGATCGCGAAGCCTTCGAACTGATGTTTGATCGCGGTCTAACAACCGCGAAGAAGATCGACCTAAACGCCGGTCGCGGCGTGGGCATGAGCATCGTTAAAGAGAGTGTCGAGAGTCGCGGGGGGCGCATATTGATCGATTCCGAGCCACAACGCGGAACTAAGTTTACGGTTTTTTTGCCGGTCGTCTCGGCACAATCAAAAACTGAACCGGCCGTCTTCTTTGAAGACGTCGAAGAGGAAATACCGACGATCCTCGTCGTCGATGACAGCGCGAGCATCAGACATCAAACACAGAAACTCGTCGAAGCCGCCGGCTTCAAATGCATCACCGCAAACAACGGCGCCGACGCTCTTGAACTATTACTAAACGGAGATTTCGAGCCTGACCTGATCTTGTCCGATGTCGAAATGCCGCAGATCGACGGTTGGGAACTGCTGCAATACGTAAAAACTGACGAAAACCTCGGGCACATTCCGATGGTACTGATCACGTCGCTATCGGCGGACGAACATCGCATGCGCGCCTTCGATCTCGGCGCCGCCGATTACATCTTAAAACCTCTCACCAGCGACGCGCTTACAAACATAACCGAAAAACTTTTAACCGCAGTGATCGCCTAATTATTCACTGTTCATTGTTAACTGTTCACTGCTTTATCGGTGGTTTGCTCGGGCGCAGTTCGATCTTGCTGGGCAGAGCTCGGGTGTCCATAGCGACCAAGTCTAAGACGACTTGTGCAATGTCGTCGGGCTGTAGTTGCCACGCCTTTTCATCCGAAACAGTATCGCCGCCGAACTCGGTGTTCACGCTCCCCGGACAAATATAGCTGACCTTGATATTGTCGTGACGCACCTCTTGCATAAGCGATTCGGAAAAGCCGTTCAGCGCAAATTTCGACGCGTTGTATGCGGCCATACGCGGATGGGCGTTTTGCCCGGCTAGCGATGAGATGTTAATGATGTAACCGCCGCCACGTTTTTTGATTAGCGGAATTGCGTAGTGACACGCGTGGAAAACACCAAGCAAATTCGTCTCGATCGTCTGCCGAAACTCATCCGTCGGCATCTCCTCGACAGTCTTTCCAAAGAAACCGACGCCGGCGTTATTAATCAAAATATCAACGCCGCCAAACACACGCGCACAGTCCGCAAGCATCGATTTTACCTGTTCTTCGCTACGAACATCACAATTCGTACCGCCGGCCCGGCCGTGTTTTGACAACCTTTCAACCGCCGCCGAAACCGCCCCTTGATCTCTGGCAGTCACAAAAACCGACGCGCCGGATCTGACCAGCGCATCGGCGATAGCAAAACCTATTCCTTTTGTGCCGCCGGTAACGATGGCGACTTTGTTTTCCAACTTCACAACTTTTGTTTGAGAAGATCGTTTACGATCTTCGGGTTTGCTTTCCCTTGCGACGCTTTCATCACCTGGCCGACAAAGAAGCCAAACAGCTTCTCGTTACCGGCGCGATACGCGTCGACGTTTGTTTGGTTCGCGGCGATCACTTCATCGACGATCTTTTCGATAGCGCCCGTGTCGGAGATCTGTTCAAAGCCCTTTTCGCTGATGACTTCGGCGGCGGTTCGCCCGCTTGCAAACATCTCGGCGAGCACTTCTTTACCTTGATTATTGTTGATTTTGCCGCTCTCGACGATCTTGATCAATTCAGCGAGATCCTCGGCGGTGACGCTCGATTCGCGGATCGTCCTACCCGAGTTGTTAAGCTCGCGCGTTAACTCGCCGAGCATCCAATTTACCGAGAGTTTCGGGTTTGTAGTGATCCTTGCAACGGTTTCAAAATATTCCGCCGTGTCTCGATCACCGGTGAGCTGCGCGGCCTCGTTGTAGCTAAGTTCGTAAACCTCGATAAACCGCTCGCGCATTACGTCGGGCATCTCCGGCATCTCACGCCGGACGCCCTCAATAAAATCTGCGGTGACCTTAAGCGGCTGCAGATCGGGCTCGGGGAAATATCGATAATCGTGTGCGTCCTCTTTTGAGCGCATCACGCGCGTCTCGTTCTTTTTTTCGTCCCAAAGCCGTGTCTCTTGGTTCACAGCCTCGCCCGCCTCGTGTGCAGCGATCTGCCGCTCGATCTCAAACTCGATCGCCTTTTGCATAAAGCGTACCGAGTTTAGGTTCTTCAATTCGACCTTATTATTGAATGTCGTCTCGCCAACCTTGCGCACCGATACGTTGGCTTCGCAACGCAGATTTCCCTTCTCCATATCGGCGTCGCTCGCGCCCACCCATCGCAGCGCGTGACGAACATAATTTACATAATCGAGCGCCTGCCACGAGGAACGAAAATCGGGCGCCGTTACGATCTCGCCGAGCGGCGTGCCGGCGCGATTTAGGTCGATATACGAGTATTTATCAACTTCAGGCAGGCCCTCGTGAACGTTCTTTCCGGCATCTTCCTCGAGATGCATCCGCTCAACGTGGATCGTCATCGGCCGCCATTCCGCCGCGTGGCCGCTAGCGTCGCGCTCAGCGGTCATGATCGTGAGTTGACCGTTTGCCGAGAACGGTTTGTCATACTGCGAGATCTGATAGCCCTTTGGCAAGTCGGGGTAGAAGTAATTTTTTCGGGCGAAAACAGATGTTTCCTGAATCTCGAGACCCAACGCGAGCGCCGCTCTGGCGCCGAGTTCTACGACGCGCTTGTTCAAAACCGGCAAGGCCCCCGGTAAACCAAGACACACCGGACAGGTGTTTGCGTTCGGCTCACCGCCCGTCTCAACAGCGCAGCTGCAAAAGATCTTGGTCTCAGTCGCGAGCTGCGCGTGGACCTCCATGCCGATAACGGCTTCCCAACCTTCTTTCATGATTAAGGTTTCCGCGGATTTACGCGGAACAGTGGTTGCGACGGCGTGCGCGGCCCCGTCGGCCAAAATTGTCCACCTGCAAAATAACCCGGCTGCTGATTTGGCAGATTCAGGCGTGGAATACGAAATCGCCGACCGTTCCACCAATAATATGTGTAAGCGGCGTCGTAATAGCTCGGCGTGATCTGAGTCTGTTGCGGCGCCCGATAATAGTACTGGGCCGCGCGATATTCTGCCGCGGCACGTTCGGCCTCGAGCCGTTCGCGCGTCAACTCGTCTTTTTGCAAACGTGCGGACAGCTCTTCCGCTTCTTTTGCGGACTGAGCATTTCGTCGTGCCATCTCTTCAGGCGATGGAAAACCAAGTCGCGCGTAATTAACACGAAGCTCCGTCTCGGCCTTTATTCTGTCCTGCCGATATTTCTCAAGATCAGAGTTTGTGACCGTCTGAGTTTGAGCCAAGTTGATCGCGGCCGTTGCGCTCATGAAACATAAAACAAAAAGCAGTTTCTGTGTCATTGTTTTTACCTCTTTCGCGTTAATGATACCACGCGCAGAACCTTGACAAAAAGACTTTATTGCTACAGATCTCTTTGCGTTCTTGGCGACTTTGCGTGAAAAGAACCGTGTATCACGCAAAGACGCAAAGACGCGCAAAGTTAAGTTAATCCCTAAGTAACCTAGAAGCTGAACGTTGTCCCAAATCTCGCCGTCGCGCCGCTCGTGCGAAATCCGTTCTCGTAATAATCGTGATCGAAAACATTCTCGATCGTCCCAAACAGCCGTAGACTCAACTTGTCCCTTCGAAACCCAAAATTATAGCCCGCCGTAACGTCGCCGCGCCGATTGCCGCCAAAGCGGTAAATAAAGGTTTGGAACGTCGAGTTGCTGAATATCGGCGCAAGATAATTACTCGTCGCGAGAAAGTCGAAATTCACCCACGCTCGCTTGTAACGCTGCGTCACGACAAACGTGAACTGGTGATCAGGCACGCCAAGAGTTTTCGAACTGCGGCTTCCGGCGACCTGTGGCGTTCGCTGGTCGCTGTTTGTAAATGTGTACGAAGCAAAAACATCAAAACAGTCTTTCGGTTTCACTCGTGCAGAAAATTCACCGCCGCGAGCGATGCCGCCCTTTTGATTCGCGTAACCGCCGAATGGCCGTGTCGTCGTCCCGATGTTTGGGACAACGCCGCCAAATCCGATAATGTCACTGAGCCGTGTATAAAAGTATGTCGCCGAAAGCCGCACACGTTCCTTCGCAGCGATTTGTTCGACACCTGCGTCGAAACCCATCGTTTTTTCAGCTTTCAGAAGCGGATCACCGAGAGCGACGAAACTCGGAGTTCCGAACGACGAGAAAAACGTTCCGAATCTCTCATACAAAGACGGCACGCGATAACCGTTGCCAACATGGGCGCGAAACTTTGTCCCTGACCTACGAACGAAGTACGAGACTGCTCCGTCAAACGTGTACGCCGTGGGCGGACGGCTCAGATTTAGATTGCTGTATGGGGCGTTTATCAGACTAAACTCAGGCCGGTCAAGATCAAATCTCTGTGCACGAAACCCGCCCGCAAGCTGCAAGCGCCCGTCGTGCAGACTTACCAGATCCTGTACATAAAAAGTGTTGCTTGATTGACGGGCACGCGTGAAAAAGTTGCCCGTACCCGACGGCGTGCTGCCCTCGTTGCCAAACTCCTCAAACTCGTATTCGTAGCCGGCCGTGAGTGTGTTTACGCCGCCAGCCGTCCACGTCACGCGCGAATTCGCCGTGTGAATCTGGCCATCAAAAATGCTCGTGTATGCGCTTTGAAAGCCCGGTCCGAGCGGGCCGTCGTCGTTTCGCCGTCGCGTTTTTAGCCCCTGGTAATAGCCGCTTACGACAAGGTCGTCCGTTATGACCTGATTAACAGAAATTTGTCCGCTAAAGAATCGCGACGTCTGAGCGGCGTCCGCGTCGTCCAGGTCAGGTGTGAAGTTTACGCCCGGAATCGCGTCGATGATCGTAGCGTTGCTCGTCGGCAGCGTGCCGAGAGTGTCGGGATTTACATTAAGCCGAACATCCGCGTCGGAAAAGAAAATCCGACCTGAGATCGTCGTCGTAGAAAAAGGATTTGCGTCCGTGCGCGTTTGAAAATTCGTATTGTGCGCGTCGTCCCGACCGTCGATGCCTTTTGTATAAACCGTGCGCGAAACACCTGCACCGATGCCAAACTTTCCGTTATCGAGGCCGTGGGAGATAAGCCCACGAAAACGCCCTAAACCGAGACCACCAAACGCACCGGCGATCTGGCCGTGCGTTCCCTGGCGTGCCGTCGGCGTTTGAAAATCAAGGACGCCGCCGATCGCATTCGTGCCGTATAGCGATGAGCCCGATCCGCGCAAGATCTCGATCTTGCTGACGCTAGTCAGCGTAAAGTCGCTCAAAAAGGGCGACGCGTCACCCGTGATCGCGGCCGGATCGCGAAAACGAATGCCGTCGATCAAAACGGCTGTGTCCTGGTTGCGAAGCCCGCGAGTTTTGATATTCGCCGTTCGCCCAAAACCGCCAAGCTGCTGAACGCGAAAACCCGGAATGGTCCGCAAACTCTCGGCAAGCGAAAAATCCGCACGCTCGCGCATCTCTTGGCCGCCAATTACGTCGACAGTTTTTGAGACCTGTTCGGCGGGCTGGTTAATGTCGGCTGAAACATTTACCGTCTCGCGTATCAAATACGGCGCAAGATTGAGATCGACAACGCGATCTTGACCCGATTTCAAATTTATACTCGCTCGTGCTGAGACGCCTATAGCCCGAACTGACTCTTCGCGCCCGCCTGAGTAGATGGTGTACGAACCCGGCGGAACATTTTCGAAACGATAATTTCCATCGCGATCGGCAACAGTTGTAAATTTTACTTTTCTATCTCGCCGAGAAGTTAATGTCACAACCGCGTTCGGCTCGGCCCTATCATCCTGCACAACACGACCACTCAGTGAGGCCGCCTGCTGCGCAAAAGATGCGATTGTAAAAAAACAAACTAAACTTAAGGTCGTTATTATTTTCACTCTTGTCTCCTTTTCTGCTCACACGCAGAATGGTTTAAGCAAAGGCAAAAAAGCAAAGTTCCAGACTAGTCAAATGTGGAATGAGGAGTGCGGAATTCGGAATTAATAATTCCACATTCCACATTCCGAATTCCGCATTCGGCTCACTGTTGCGTGGGCAGTGCCGGTCTCGCACCGGACTTCCTTCGCTTCGTATGCCAACAACTTAGCCGCGCATGCACTAATGCAGAAATTTCTTCTTTCGTGCATTCGTGGCTAACTTCTTTCAAAAAACGTTCGTTACGCGAACGTTTCCGCTTCGCGGATTTTCATCCAGCATCACTTCGACGCCAAAAACGCGTCTCACGTTTTCAGCGCTCAGAACTTTTCTCGGCGCGCCTTTCACGGCTATCGAGCCGTCTTTCAACATGATGATCTCGTCAGCAAATTCCGCAGCGAGATTTAGATCGTGCGTAATAACGACCGCAGCAGCTCCTTGCTCGCAGCGTTTCCGCACCAGGCGAAACATCATCGCCTGGTGTGCGAGATCGAGATTCGCGGTCGGCTCGTCAAGGAGCAGTATTCGTGCATTGGTCGCAACGGCCCGCGCGAGCACGACGCGCTGCCGCTCTCCACCCGATAGCTCGTTCATCAATCGCGCTGCGTAACCGTCGAGATCGCAATCGACGAGCGCCGTTTGCGCCAGTTTGATGTCTTCGTCAGTTTCCCACCCGAACGCACCGCCGTGAGCAAACCGGCCTGACAATACAAACTCCAAAACGGTCACCGGGAATCGCGTTTCATTCTCTTGCGCGACGACGGCGATGCTGCGAGCGATCTCCCGCCGGGATAACGAGTCTAACGGCCGCTCGTCGAGTACGATCTCACCGCGGGCGATATCGGACGATCTATTCAGAGCCTTTATCAAAGTAGTCTTCCCTGCTCCGTTAGCTCCGAGCAACGCGAGCGTTTGACCATCGCTCAACTCCATTGACAAATCGTGCAAAACCGCACGCTCGCCGTAATTTACCGAAATGTTTATAACCTCAAGCATTATCTTTGCCGCGGATGAACGCAGACAACCGCTGTTCTGAAAAGGCCTCGCGAAATAATTTGATCTGCTTCATCTGCGTTCGGCTTTAGCACTGGCAAGTTTTTTTTGCCAGAATCTGTGGCTCTAATTCCTTCTTAGTAAGTAAATAAACAGCGGCGCGCCGACAAGCGCCGTAACTGCTCCAACCGGCAACTCACGCGGCGCTATCGCCGTACGTGCGATCGTGTCGGCAAGCACGACAAAGATCGCACCGGCAACTGCCGAGAACGGAACAACAAGACGGTTGTCGCTGCCGACACTCATGCGAATCAGGTGCGGAA
>JBJXFZ010000057.1:0-97258 GCA_046154245.1 Pyrinomonadaceae bacterium | reverse complement strand
GTCCGCGTTCCGTATCAGAGTATTCCGAGCTGCCGCAGATCGGCGATCGGTTCGTCGAACGAGCACGAACCGAACGACTGTATGCCTTTTCGGCGCAAGGCCTCGATCTGCCAGATGTTTAAGCTGTACTGCTCGCGCCAGGCGGCCGACTGGTCCTCGAAGCGAAAAACCTCGCTGAACTCTTCTTCCATCACCTCTTCGAGCAGGTTTTGGCGAAAGCCTTCGCGCGCCATGCCGGTCATCAGAAACAAATTCAGAAACCCGTGCATCGTGCTCTGAACCGAATTCTCCTCATAGGTAAGCGGTCTATAACACCGGATCGGGTGATGCAAACCCGCGGTCGCCTTGAACGGTACATTTGCGGCGAGACAGCCACGGACAAAACGAATGATGTCTTTTGAAGTCGGAAATGCGTCGGGCGTGACGCCGCCCGTTCGGACTTTCGCGCGACCGCCGGCAAGGCTCACGTCGGCGATCAGATCGGACAGTTCTTCGCCGAGCGGCAGTTCGAAATACGCATTGACCCCGTCGGGAAGCAGGTCGATCGTGTTTTTGATCTTCGACGTGGAATTAGCACGGACCTCGACCGAGTCAACGACCACACCTTGTGACGAAGCCGAGAATTGCTCAATACGCTTGATCGTATCGACGATATCCTCGCCGGCGACGACGCTGAGGTGCCATTCGCTCGTCGCGTCGCGCGAGACAAAATCATGTGCGCTCTCGTAAAACTCGTCCAAGCGCGCAGCCGTCACGACAAACCGTCCTAGCATCCAGCTATAGTTGCTGTTGCGGTACGTCGCGTAATTTATCACCGCATCCGCCATCGACACCGCCGACGGCGGAAACAGCCCCGCGTAGTCGATCGACCCGGCAAGCAGAGCACGCACCGAACGCAGAACGTCCCCATTTGTTAGGATAGTGGTCATTGCACCAACTCTCGATGATAAAAACATTGCTCGGAATTTACAAATACATCGCTTTTGATGTATCTTGAGGTGAATTTTGGCGGTAGTAGATTGAGCCCATGCGCGTTTTAGGAATTGATCCCGGTAGTGAAACGCTCGGTTGGGGCGTCGTCGAGGGCAATGGAATTCGTTACTCGCTAGTCGGATACGGCACGGTCAAGTCAAATCCGCGTCATGCGTTCTCCAAACGTCTGCTGAATATTTACGAAGGCATCGCCGAGGTGATGGCGACGCACTCACCCGACGTCGTGTCGGTCGAAGACACGTTTTATGCAGTGAATGTCGGCGTCGCTTTAAAACTCGGCCAGGTTCGCGGAACAATGCTGCTGCTTGCCGAACAACGCGGGATCGAGATCGCCGAGTACGCGCCGCGGCTGGTAAAGCAGACGATCACTGGTTATGGCGCGGCCCAAAAGGAGCAAGTCGGGCACATGGTAAAAGCGCTGCTCGCTCTAAAAGACGTTCCCACGCCGCATGATGCTGCAGACGCACTGGCCATCGCCATCTGTCATTTTCATCACACAGGTATGAAGGAAAAAATAAAACGAATAGGACAATGAAATAAAAAACCAAACAGGACAAGAAAATTATGAAAACTCTCATCCCCACACTTTTTCTAATTTGCTCGATACTCTCACTAAGTATTCATGCACAACGTCAATCCCTACTTTCACGTAATCGCAGCGGGACAATCAGATCGCCCGAGATCGGCAAGACGGTGATCGTCGTTGACGACACTTTGTCGGTGCTGCGCTCCCGACCGAGCCTCTTTGCGGAGCCGATACAGCGAATGCGCCGCGGTCGCAAGATCCGAATACTCGACTCGGCAGAAGCCGACGGCGTAAAGTTTTACAAGGTAACTGCACCGCCTAAAAATCACGGCTGGGTGCAGACCGATGCTGTATTTGGCAGGTTTCGCACCGGCGACGAAGAGCGACTCGCACGGCTCGTTCAGGCTCTTGACGGCTTTGATCAGGTAGAGGCAGCGGTTGAGTTTTTCAAGCTCTGTCCAAAGTCGAAATACAAGGCGTCGATTCTGCTGCTTTTTGGCGACGTGATCGAGGAAGCAGCGGTTCAGATGTCTCGCCAGGCCGGCTCACGTCTGAGCCGCAAGGAGATGGCCGCATCCCAGGCCCCGATGCACAGCTACTATCTCAACTTCAATATGCTCGATCGTTATCGCAGACTCGGCGTTGTGTTTCTGTTCAACCCGTCGACGCGCCAGTTTCATTACAGCGGCGCGAGCTGGAGGGAAATCGTCGCGAAGTTTCCCGCCTCGCCCGAAGCGAGCGAAGCAAACAGGCGACTCGACGCCCTGAACGTAAAGATGCAGCAGACGACTTCGAAGTAGTTATTTGCTCAACGCCGGTCTAAAGCTTTTCGACGCCTTCGTCCTGTGAGAGCAATCTTAGCCAATCGCCCTTTGGCGTATCGCGATAGAGCCTGACGCGAAAAGTACGAGCGAGGCGCTCCCTGCCGCCTATGTCGTTAGTTCGCTCGGTGTAAACGGATCGAACGTTCAACGAGACCGAGTTCGGCGTGTGCCATTCAAATTTTGGCTCCGCGGCAAGGCCGATCGACTCAACCTTGCCGATGACGCGATTAAAATAGTAATTGCCCATAAACTGCTCGACGCCGAACTTCTTGATCAGCGCCTCGACATCCGCGGCCGTCGGATCCGGAATGCCCTCGTAGCTGTTCGAGGTCGTAAACGTGCGCCACTTGACGTACTTGCCGGCCATCGTGTCGTAAACGATGTAACCCTTCACGATCACAAAGATATCGGGGTCGTCCGTCTTGAGTTTTGACGTAAAATGTCGCGACCACGCCCACTTAGAATATGTCTTGAACCACTCGATCTTGCCCGGCTTACCGAGTGTTACTTTCACTGTCTTTGGCGCCGTGAGGTCCTTGATGATCTGTGCGTCCGTCGGCTGTGCAGTCGCATTACCGGGCGTCAGAAAGCACATCGAGTAAATACAGGTCGCAATCACGAAAAAGATGTTACGTGTTAATCGCATTATCCCACCTCCTATTGATACAAGCTAAATTTTTGGATAGGCCGAATTATATTCCTTTAATCTGCCAAGTCAATGATTCATGGCCGCGTCGGACAGGTTTGTTATTGTCCAAAAAGTATGTTAAAAATCAGTTTCAGCAGAACTAATTTTTCGCATCCGAGTTAGCGCCTTTTTATGACGTCCGGTTTATCAAAACTGGCTCTGTTGATTGCAGCCTCGATCCTTTTCGGGCTAGCGCAAGTTGCGGCGCAAGGTTCGGGCGGCAGACTCACCGGAAAAGTAACAGACGCGGACGGCAAACCGGTCGCGGGCGTCACCGTAGTAATTACAAATCAAACCACATCTCGCAAAATAACTCGGCAGACAAGGGCTGATGGCAGCTATTCGGCCAGCCTGCGCTCGGGCGCGTATTCGATCTCGGTGGCGGCGCCATATGAGGCTCGCTTTGACCGCGGAAAGGCCGCCGACTATGGCGTTTTTTCCAACGTGATCTGTGACGAGACAAAGAAAAAATGCCCGACCCTTGAGAATGTCATCATCGACGGCGGTGAGCGAAAGATCGATTTCGCGGTTGTGGATCCGAGTAAAGAGACGCCGACGGATGCGGCAAAACCTGCGCCGACACCTGCTCCCGACCGGCGCGAGGCGCGCGACCGATGGCGTTATGAGTTTCCCGAATACGATCGCTACGGCGACAAAGGAGCGCGTGGACGCGACATCCCGTTTAAGAAAGGTCGCTGGTGGAACCCGTACGATCAAAACGTGTTGAAGGGCGACCGCCCGGTCATCGGCAGCGATATTTTTATGATCCTATCGGCCGTATCGACGACCGGCGTCGAGCTTCGCCGAACTCCGTCGGGCAACAATGTCTCAACCGCCGACCCTAACAGCAACAATTTCTTTGGCCGCCCCGAGAGCTTTTCGTTCGGTCAGACGCTACAGCTCTCGTTTGAGTTATTCAAAGGACAGACGGTCTTTCGCCCGCGTACCTGGGCGATAAAGATCTCGCCGACATTCAGCATCCCGAATTACCTGAACGCTCGCGAGAACGGCATCGTCAACATCGACGTGCGCCGTGGCACGAATCGCACCGACACACACGTCTCACTCGAAGAAGCGTTTGGCGAGGTCAAGCTTTTTGACACGAACGACAATTTCGATTTTGTGTCCGTGCGCGCCGGCATTCAGCCTTTTACGGCGGACTTTCGCGGCTTTTTGTATTCGGACAACAACCTTGGGGTTCGCGCGTTCGGTGCGTTTGCGAATAACAAAAATCAGTTCAATCTCGCCTGGTTTCACCAGCTTGAGAAAGACACGAACAGCAATCTCAACGCATTCGAATTTCGCAAGCAGAACGTTTACATCGCAAACTTTTTCCGGCAGGACTTTTTGACAAAGGGTTACACGGTGCAACTCGTCGGTGCATTTAACGACGACCGTGGTGAAACTCATTACGACACGAATGGCTTTATCGTCCGGCCCGCCCTCGTCGGCAGTGCCCGCGTGCATAAGGTGCAGGCCGGTTACGTGGGCTTTAACGGCGACGGCCACATCGGGCTGCTAAATCTGTCGAATCATTATTACTTTGCGTTCGGCCGCGATAGTTTCAACCCGATCGCGGGGCGCTCGACGAATATCAGAGCTCATATGGCCGCTGTCGAAGCTTCGCTCGATCGCGACTGGCTGCGTTTTCGCACCTCGGTTTTCTTCGCGTCGGGCGATAAAGATCCGACGGATAACAAAGCGGGTGGCTTTGACGCGATACTCGACGACCCCAATTTTGTCGGCGGACAATTTTCGTATTGGAACCGGCAAGGCATACGCCTTGTCTCGACCGAGGTTGGTCTCGTGCAGCCAAACAGCCTGCTCCCGACATTACGTTCGAGCAAAACCGAGGGACAGGCAAATTTTGTAAATCCCGGTATCTTTATCTACAACGCCGGCGTTGACGCAGAGGTGACTCAGCGGATCAAAGCGATCTTTAACGCAAACTATTTGCGCTTCCATCGAACAGAGTCGTTAAAGTATGTCCTTTTTGACCCCGCCATTCGTCACGATATCGGCTTCGATCTGAGTCTCGGCGTGATCTATCGGCCGCTGCTGATAAATAATCTGACGTTTACGTTTGGCGGGAATTTGTTTTTTGCCGGCAAGGGGTTTCGCGATGTGTATACAGACAGGACGCGCAACTGCCCTATACCGCAGTTTTGCACGCCGGGGCCGAACATCGTAAACCCGTCAAAACCGCAGTACACGCTGTTCAGCCAGGCGAAGTTTATTTTTTAGAGACGTTGTTTTTTTTCGGAGACGCACCGCGATGACTTTGAACTACAAGCAAACTCGATTGAAGTTATTGATGATCATGGTGTTTGCCGCAATGGTAGTTGGGGCATTTATCGTGGACAGGACTCCCGAGAGCCATGCAAGCGCCCAGGCAAGCGCACCTTCAACGTCACCGGCCGCAGCGGCCACGCCCGAGGCGCCAAAACTCGAGGGCTGCGTAAAATGTCACGGCAATATCGAGCCGATGCATCGCTACAACACGCGGGGCGATGTGTTTGAGAAGATCGACGCCGAAGGCAAGGACGCACTCGGACTGACCTGCACGTCGTGTCACGGCGGCAACCCGGCAGCGACTACGGCGAAAGAAGCGCATGTACAGCCAAAGTTTCCAAAAGAGTGGGGCTGCAAGAACGGCGATTGCTCGAGCGGCAATCCCGAGCGCACGAACACGCTGCTTGCAAAAGAATCAAAGGAATTTGTGCGGTTCATAAATCCGGGTGACTTTCGTGTCGTCGCGCAATCGTGCGGAGAGTGTCACGCGGATGAGAATGCTCGGGCCTCGCGTTCGATGATGGCTCACGGCTCGATGCTGTGGGGTGCGGCCCTATACAACAACGGCGGCTATCACATCAAGGACGCTCAGTTTGGCGAGAGTTACAACGAAGCGGGAAACGCGCAGGAGCTTTTCCAGAGTCCGGCGCCAACGCGCGAGCAGCAGGCATTCAAGGGCTTTTTGTCGTCCCTCTATCCGCTTCCGCGTTGGGAGTTGTCGCAGCCCGGCAACGTGCTGCGCGTCTTCGAGCGAGGCGGAAAACGCCGTCTCGAGGTCGGTCTGCCGGACAAGGAAGAGGAGAACGGTAAACCCGATAAGGGCCTCAGCCCGCGCGGCCTCGGCACAAACAACCGCACCGATCCGGTTTATCTGGGTTTGCAAAAAACGCGTCTGCTCGACCCGACGCTCAACTTTTTGGGAACAAACGATCACGCGGGCGACTATCGCTCGTCCGGCTGCACGGCGTGTCACGTCGTCTACGCAAACGACACAAGCGTAGCAGCATCGGCGCAATACGCCGCGGCCGGCAATCAGGGATTTTCGCAAAGTGCGGACAAGAGCATTCCGCGCGAGCGGCCCGGCCATCCGATAAGGCATCAATTCACTTCGCAGATACCGACCGCACAGTGCATGACCTGTCATATGCACCCGGGTACGAACATGGTCGCGACCTACCTCGGGCGCACCTGGTGGGACAACGAGTCGGACGGCAAGGTAATGTACCCGCCGGATAAGCAGATAAATCCTTCGCAGTCGGAGGAGATTCGCAAACTCGACAAAAATCCCGAAGGCGCGTCCGTCAGGGGACTGTGGTCGGACTCGATATTTTTGCAGAATACAGGCTCGGCCGACTTTAACAAGCAGCTTCAACGGGTCCAGTTCGCCGACACGCACGGCCACGGCTGGCTGTTCAAGAACGTCTATAAAAAAGATCGCAAGGGCAACATGCTCGACACCGACAACAAGATCGTCGCCGCCGATGACCCGGACAAGTGGAACAAGGCCGTTCACCTTCAAGATATCCATGCCGAGCGCGGAATGCACTGCGTCGATTGTCACTTTCGTCAGGACAGCCACGGAACGGGAATTCTCTACAACGAGCCGCGTGCTGCGATCGAGGTGGGCTGCATCGATTGCCACGGCTCGATGAAGGCAAAGGCTAACGCGATCACGAGCGGTCCCGCCGCTCAGCCGCCGTCTGCCGGAGAGATCCGTCAACGCGAAACTGCAAAGAAACCGACGGTCGGGCGCGATCTGACGCGTCTTCAGTTTCGCGGAACTGACGGGCGCCGATTGACCGTACTCCAAGTCCTAACCGCGGCGACCGCCCGGACAAAGAAGTGTAATGACGAGAAAGGACAACCCATTGCGCTAAAGGCGGGCGACATCGTACAGAACTCTATAGTCGAGGCGGGAAAGTGCTGGAAGGTTACGCAAACTATCGATACCGTCACGCCGGGCAACGACGATTACAGCGAAAAGTCGGCCTACGCAAAGACGATGCAGCGCGACAACAAGACGTGGGGCGACGGAAAGGCGAGCGAGGAAGTGCTGGCTCATCGTGAAAGCTCGATGACCTGTTACGCATGTCACACATCGTGGGTCACGTCGTGCTTCGGCTGTCATCTGTCGATGGAGGCAAACCGCAAGATGCCAAACCGCCACAACGAGGGCGGCGATTCGCGAAACTTTACGAGCTACAATTTTCAGGTTCTGCGCGACGATATCTTTATGCTTGGCAAAGACGGCACTGTCACCGGCCATCAGGTCGCGCCTGTTGCGTCTCGTTCGGCTGTGCTCGTGAGTTCACGTAACCAGAACCGCGAGTGGATATATCACCAACAGCAGACCGTTTCGGCCGAGGGTTTTTCAGGTCAGTCGTTCTCAACGCACGTCCCGCACACGGTTCGCGGAAAAGAGACGCAAGGTTGCTCGGACTGCCACGTGTCTAAGGATAAGGACAACAACGCGTGGCTCGCGCAGGTTTATCTGCAGGGGACAAACTTTGTCAATTTCATGGGCCGCTACATTTATGTCGCGGCCGGCCACTCGCTTGACGCCGTCGCCGTCACCGAGCACGACGAACCGCAAGCGGTTTACGGCAGCAACCTGCACAAGCTCGCTTACAAAGACAATTTTGATAAGTTCGTGAAAAACGGTCGCACTCTCAGCGAGGTTTATGAGAACAAAGGCCGACCTGAAGCGCTTGCCGTACAAGTACGTGGTGAATACGCGTACGTTGCCGCCGGCAAAGGCGGATTGCGCGTTTACGACATCGCGCAGATCGATCACAAAGGATTTTCGGAACGCATTGTCACGGCGCCGGTCTCGCCGTTCGGGCAAAAGTTTTACGTCGATACAAAATACGCGACCGCCGTCGCCGCGCCATCGACGCTCGCCGTCGACCCCGCACGCTGGCGAACCGTTCGCAATGAGGACGGAAGTTACAAGCAAGTGCCGCCCGACGAAGCCTTGCGGCTAAATGCCGAGGCCAAAGCCGCGGGTAAACCTGCACCCGCGATCAACGAGGAAGGGCCGATACATCCTTTATATGCTTACCTCTACGTCGCCGACCGCGAGGAAGGCCTAATACTCGTCAACGCGGCGACTCTGCTCGATGGCGACCCGCTGAACAACTATCTAAAACGCGCTCTGACCTATAATCCCGGTGGCGCTCTCACCGGTGCAAACAGCGTCACGATCGCAGGTAACTACGCGTATCTTACGACTGACAAGCAGCTTGTGATCGTCGATATCTCGACGCCGCTGCAGCCAAAGATCGCGGCCGAGATCTCGCTAAATCACCCGAAAGCCGTTGCGGTGCAGTTTCTCTATGCGTTTGTCGTCGACGCTGACGGCCTAAAAGTCATCGACATCCGTGAACTGCAGACCGGCGGCAAGGCGAGCCTAGTTAACGGCGGCGTCGTTCCGCTAAAACATGCGCACGACGTCTATGTAGCACGCACCTATGCCTACGTAGCGAATGGTGAGGACGGCATCGCGATCATCGATGTCGAAAAATCCGAACAGCCGCGGCTCGATCAGACGTTCAACGCGGAAGGAACTATCAACGACGCCCACTCGATCAAAGTCGCGATGACCAACGCAAGCCTTTACGGTTACGTAGCCGACGGCAAGAATGGGTTGAAAGTCTTGCAACTAACCGACCCCGAGACGATGCCGAACTACGCCGGCTTTAGCCCGCGACCGGAACCGCGGCTGATCGCGACGTTTAAGACAAAAGGCGAAGCCCTCTCGATCTCAAAAGGCCTCGATCGCGACCGAGCCGCTGACGAGAGCGGTAACCAGATCGCCGTATTTGGCCGCCGCGGAGCACGCCCGTTTGTCCTTGACGAACTTATGCGAATGCTCCGCAGAAACAGCGGAACGGGCGACTTTTTCACCGTGTCGGACGAGCCAACCAAGTGACGGCCTCAACTTGAAACTCCTCGAAACCAGGTGGTAAAGTAACGGTTTGTGCGAGAGCTTTATTTACAATTAGCAAAGAGACGACACCTGCGACTCGTGTTTGCGGCGCTGTTTTTGTTTGTGTTGCTCGCCGAGTTTGGCTCGCACGTCCTGGCCCACGCCAACACTCCCCACAGCCAGGAAGAACTGGTTTCCGCAGTCGGCGACGATCCCGACGAGCCGTGCAAACACGTGCTTCCATGTTGCGACAACGGCCACTCGGATCAACAGCTACCAACGGCCGGCCATCAATTGATACATAATTCCCTTTCAGAGATCGTACAAATTGTTCCTGATATCGACGTAAACGTCGAGCCGCCAATTCCCTTCCAAAACGCAAACTCTCTTTTCCGCGAATCGAGTCCTCCGTTTCATCCTCCGCGAATTTCATAACTTTATCGACAAGTCGGTGACCGCGCTTTTTGCCGGTCACGTTCGGGCGCATCAACGTGCGCTGGTGGGTTTAACGTTCCGGCCAAAAGTGCCGGGAATCAAAAAGGATGAAACAGATGAAGAAGTTAGTTTTTGCAGTTTTAGTTTTAATGATCGCGAGCGCCGGGTCGTTCGCTCAAAACACAAGCTCTATTCGCGGCACGGTCCGGCTCGCAGGCGAGACGACCGTTCTCCACGAAGCGTCGGTCCAGATCAGGGAACTTAATCGGACGGCGATAACGGACAAAAACGGTTATTTTGAATTTACCGGAATTCCCGCAGGCACATACACGTTAGTGGCACATCAGGAAGGCTTTGCCGATTCGACGCAAAAAGTCACGGTCCCAGTCGGCGGCAACACGCCAGTCGACTTTCAGCTTGTCATCGCCGGCCTCAAAGCGGATGTTACGGTGACGGCGAGCGGCGCCGAGCAATCGACTTATGAAGCGATCGAGTCGGTCAGCACGCTGAACTCGAGCGAGATTACGACGCGCGCAGCCGTCGGCCTCGGCGACGTTTTGGCTGGCGAGGCCGGCGTCGCAAAACGCTCTTCCGGACCCGGCGCGTCAAGGCCAGTGATTCGCGGATTCGACGGCGATCGCGTCAAGGTCGCCGCCGACGGCATCGGCGTCGGCTCGCTCGCGTCGCAATCGGGCGACCATTCCGAACCGGTCGATACACTTTCGGTCGAGCGAATCGAGATCGTAAAAGGTCCCGCAACATTGCTCTACGGTTCAAACGCGATTGGCGGCGTCGTCAATGCGATCAGCGGCCACGACGAAGGAGCGCATCCCGGACTTCGAGGTTATTTCTCCGCGATCGGCGGCACAAACAACGCTCAAGGTGCGGCGAGCGGTGGCATCGAATACGGCCTGAAGAAATGGATGTTCTGGGCGAACGGCGGACGTCAGCGTACCGGTGATTACAAAGCAGGCGGCAGTTTCGGCACGGTGCAAAATACTTTCACGAGCAATACGACCGGTTCGCTCGGCTTCGCGTATTTTGCCAGCAAAGCTTTTTTCAACACCAACTACAGCTACTACACAAACAACTACGGTGTGCCGCTCGATCCGACTGATCCCGAACGGCGCGAGCTGAGGGTTTGGCGCGGCGATCTGAAATTCAACTTCGGGTACAGCGATCCTGAGTGGGCAATCACAGGAATGAAATTCATCGTCGATCTGAGCAATTACCGTCATCAGGAACTCGCCGACGACGTTGTCGGTACGACGTTTCGCAACAAGGTGAATTCCTTTCGCGCGATGTTCGAGCAGAAAAAGCGAGGCGCACTGACCGGAAGATTCGGTTTCGAGGGATATGAACGCGACTTTTCGACGATCGGCGACGAGGTGCTCGTCGACGGTCCGGTCAAACAAACCGCGTTCTCGTTCTTCGGTCTCGAAGAATTGAAATTTGAACGAGTTACGCTACAGTTCGGCGGCCGCGTCGAGCGCAATGCTTACGATCCTGCAAATCCGGCGCTACTCAAACGTGCGTTCACGGGATTTTCGGGCGCAGTCGGTGCAAAATTCGACGTTTGGAAGGGCGGTGTGTTTGTCGCGAACTACTCGCACGGCTATCGAGCCGTCGCGCTCGAAGAGCTTTATAACAACGGCCCGCACGACGGCTCGCTTTTGTTCGAGGTCGGCGATGCAAACCTGCGGCCAGAAAAGAATAACGGCATCGACATTTCATTGCGTCATCAAAACAGCCGCATAAAAACTGAAGCAAATTTTTATTATTACTCGTTTAAGGATTTTGTTTTTCTGGCGCCGACAAACACGTTCGACCCGGGCAGCGGTTTCGAGATAGCGCAATTTTTGCAGGGCGACAGCCGCTTTACCGGAACGGAATTGAGCTTCGACGTGACGGCCAATAAGTATCTAAATGTCATTACCGGTTTCGATTACGTCAACGCGCAACTCGACGACGGCCGCCCACTGCCGCGCATTTCGCCGATGCGCTTTCGCGCCGCCCTTGATATTCATTACAACAATTTGTCGGTAAAACCGGAGTTCGTCGCAGTCGGCCGACAGACGCGAATCTTCACAAACGAAACCCCGACCGCGGGTTACGGTACCGTCGGCCTAGTCGCGTCATACATCTTGACGAGCAAACACACTGCGAACATATTCTCCGTGAACGCATACAATCTAAATAACAAGCTGTATTTTAACCATATCTCGTTCACTAAAGATCTCTCCCCCGAGATCGGCCGCGGGGTGAGGTTTACGTACACGATCCGATTTTTTTAAAGTGCGGGTTATAATGTCGCTATGAAAACGGAAACACTTTCATTCGAAACAGCCAACGGAATGTCATCGGCATACGTCGCGCTGCCTGACAATGGCAAAGGCAAGGCGGTGCTCGTCATACAAGAATGGTGGGGACTGAATGACCACATCAAGGATATCGCCGGTCGATACGCGAGCGAAGGTTTTATTGCCATCGCACCGGATCTGTATCGCGGTCGCGTAACTGCGGATAGCGGCGAGGCGTCGAAGATGATGCACGATCTCGCAATCGAAGACGGTCTCGACACGATCAAGAGTGCGATCGATGCAGCGGCGCTCGCCTATGACATTTCGCATTTTGGAATAACCGGTTATTGTATGGGCGGAACGTTTGCTCTGAGAGCAGCCTGCGAGCTGGATGGCTTGAGTGCGGCCGTCCCGTTTTATGGCGACATTCCCGATGACGACGCGCTGCAAAAGCTGCGAACCCCGACAATTTTTATCTCGGGCACACGCGACGGGTGGATCACGCCCGAGAAAGTCGCCGGACTCGAAGATGCGACAGAACGTTTTGAACTGCCGGTCACCTCAGTGAAGTACGACGCGGATCACGCATTTTTTAACGACACGCGCCCCGACGTCTATGATGCGACTGCGGCGAAAGACGCATGGGCACTGGTAGTCGGATTTTTTAACGATAAGTTATGAACTGTTCAAGTTCGACCCGAGTCGGAAGAGCGGTCCGTGCGCCGATCGCGCGGCACTTCAGAGCGGCAACTGCATTTGCGTAAACTGCTGATCTTTCAATAGTTTCGCCCGTCAGCATCCCATACAAAAACCCTGTGCGAAAAGCATCGCCCGCGCCGGTCGTGTCGACGCAGCCGCCCGGCACGGCGAATGCCCGAGTCTCGGTAAACTCTCGCCCTGCAACAAACAACGAGCCGCGCGTGCCGAGCGTTACGCCAACGATCGCGCACCCAAATGTCTCGGCCAGCATCTCTATCGAAGCACGTTCGTCGCTCAGTCCGGTTATTTTTTGTGGCAGATCATTTGACGCGATAACAACATCGACAAGCGGCAGCAGACGCTCTACGCCGTCAAAAAAATTATCGATGTCGATCGTGACAATGACGGCGTGCTTTTTTGCTTCCCTAGCCATTGCGATCGCCGTATCGGTGTCATGCGGCGTGAGATGAAGAATTTTGGCGGATGCCGCGATGGCAAGAGGTGCGTCATGCTCGCGATATGCAAGGCGCGAGTCGCGTTTCCACAAAATCGTACGCTCGCCGCTTCGCTCGTCGATGATGATAAACGCAACCTGCGTCTCAGCGCCGTCAATGGTCTCTGCAAAGTGCATATCGACGCCCTCATCCGACAAAGATCGCAGTCCTATTGTGCCGTTGGCATCCGAACCAAATCGTCCTGCGTACGCCGTTCTGCACCCGAGCCGCTGCAGCCCGACGAGCGTTGATGCGACCTCGCCGCCAGCGAGGGTCGATTGAGACGTAAATTCGACCTTTGAATTGAACTGAGGATAATCAGGCAGGCGGATGAGGTAATCAACCGCGTTCGTGCCAAACCCGACAACGTCAAACTCGCTTGCGGCGCGCAACTGGAAAGGAAAATTCATCTCTTATCTTGCCAAAACATTTACAATAAAGTTAGATTACTTAAAAGCACATTTATTTTTACTTTTTTTCCGGAGATCATAAAAATGCCAACAGCAAATTGTCCCGAATGTAGCGAAGAAGTTTTCGTTGACGCAGAATCTGAGCAAGGCGACAAGGTAACGTGCGATGAATGCGGTTCGATCCTTGAGATTGTCGGTCTCGACCCAATGGAACTCGACCTGATGGCCGACCCCGACGACGATCAGGCGCCCGAACGGGACGATTTTGACAGCTTTAATTACGACGATCATCACTACTGATTATCGGTTGATATGACCGACGGCACTCTGTCGTTCGGTCAAAATGAACGAGTCAAAGATCTCCCAAAAACACACTTTTTCTGTAAACCTAGCCAATTTACTCGTTTCTACCCTTGGCACGACAGTTGATAATAGTCAGGGTCGATGCTCTATGGAGCATGGAGTAAGTAAAATGTTGTCCAACAAAAATAAGCTATTACTGGCAAAGCTCTGGCCTGTGTGGTTGCTGCTTATGGTTCCCACCCTGTGGCTGGTGTTTTGGTTTTTTGGCGCCGCGTTTGCGTTTGTTCTGGTCCCGCTGCTCTTTGCCGCCGCATATTATTATCGCCGTCATCTAAAGCGTCAGTTGGCTGAAATGACGACAGAGATCTCGGACTCGAGCCGAGTTCATCTCGCAACTGTCGAAGCTCTCGCGACCGCGATCGATGCGCGCGATCAGGTCGGCGTCGGACACGTTCGCCGTACGCAAATTTATGCCGTCGGCATTGGTCGCGTTTTGGGTCTGCCCGAGAACGAGATCGACGCGCTCAGAACCGGCGCCCTGCTTCACGATATAGGCAAGCTCGCCGTTCCCGATCATATTCTTAACAAAACAAACACTCTCACCGACGCCGAGCTTGAAAAGGTAAAAATTCACGCCGAGGTCGGCGCGTCCATTCTCGAAAAAGTTGGCTTCGATTATCCCGTCGTACCAACCGTCAGATATCATCACGAGGCGTGGGACGGCAAGGGCTATCCAGAAGGTCTCAAGGGCAAGGAAATTCCGCTTACCGCACGCATCCTATCGGTCGCCGACGCGTTTGACACGCTGCGTGGCGAGCGTCCGTATCGACCCGCGCTGTCGCGTGAAAAAGCGAGGCAGACCATCCAGGCAGAGTCCGGAGCGAAATTCGACCCGATGATCGTTTCGACACTGATCCGTAATCTGTCGGAGTTTGAAAAAGAGATCGTCGACGGCGGGTTTGCCTACGCAGAGACGGATACAAACGTGCCGGCGGTCGAAAAGAATCACTTCGTCGAGCAGATCAAACTCGCCAATCGCGAAGTTTTCAGCCTGTATGAACTCGCTCGCGAGTTCAGTTCGGCGGCGCATCCGCACGAAACGCTCGAGCTGTTTTCGGCAAAGGTCGCTGAGTTTGTACCCTTTGACACATGCGCGGTCTATCTGCTCGACAGCAATAAACGCTGGGCGAACGCGGCACACGTTTCAGGCACAAATGCCGACGCCATATCTCTGCATAAGATAAAGATCGGCCAAGGGGCGACAGGCTTTGCGCTCAAATCACGGATGACGGTGCGCAATGCCGAGCCTGATCTCGATTTCTTTTACACGCAGCCCGATCTGCCCCACGAATATAAAACGATGGTGTCGATCCCGCTAATTGCGGACGAAGAGCTGATCGGCGCCGTTACGCTCTATTCCAGCGAGCTCGAACGCTATGGCGAAGAGCACATTCGTCTTCTCGATACCATCTCGCGCATCGCAGCCGACGCCGTTCACAAGTCGCTCGAACACGACGAAGCAAAAACGCATGCGCTGACCGACCCGATGACAGGTCTGCCGAATGCACGCAGCTTGCAGATGCAGTTTGAACGTGAGGTCGCCCGTGCAAATCGCGCCAAATCCAGCTTTCAGATGCTCATGCTAGACCTCGACGGCTTTAAGGCCATTAACGATTCGTACGGTCACAAGGCCGGCGACCGCCTGCTCAAAGAGGTAAGCCAGGTAATTCTCGATCAGCTTCGCGAATATGACTTCCTGGCTCGCTACGGCGGCGACGAGTTTGTGGCGTTGATCCCCGAGTCCGTGCCCGAGGACGTTACCGAACTCAGCAAACGCATCGAGGCCGCCGTTCAGGCATTCGAACTACATATAGACGAAGAGAATATCGCGAAGGTAGGCGTCAGCCTGGGCAGCTCAAGCTTTGCGCTCTACGGCGGCAGCTTTGACGACATGATCGCCGCCGCGGACAAGGCGATGTACCTGCGCAAAACCCTGCGTAAACAAGCCGCGCAGCCAGCCGACCACCCTGAACCGATCGAGGCGCCGGCAAAACCGCTCGAGGACAACCTCATCGTCGAACTCGACGACACGCACATCCTCAATCTGCAGTCGGTGAACTAAAACGCCTGTGAAAATCTGAAATGAATGTGGTCCTGCGGCAGCTTGTACAGTGCGTTCGGACCCACGCTCTGTCTGACTATGAAGATCGGCGGATTTAGTAGGCGACCGTAGTCGAAGCCGAATTCGCCGCCGACGGGCGTCTTTATGCGAAAGCCAAGGCCGACGGTGTGTGTCCAGCGGGCGCGTTGATTGAGGCCGTCGATGTCGGTGGCGGCGGGATTCGCGGGGTTGAAAATCTCTTTTGCACGGCGAAAGACATTGCCGCCGTCGTAGAACAGAACGGCGCGGATCGATTTAGAGACGGGGACGCGCGCCTCGATATTTGTGATCGCGATCGCATTGCCTCCAAACGGTATCGTAAACGGATCGAGAAACACAGGATTGCCACGACTGTCGCGAAACGTCCCGGTAGGCGAGATCACGACACGCGGGCCGGCTTCCTCAAATTTGAATCCACGCAGATTATTCGAGCCGCCCGCAAAAAAGCGTTCGCTGATTGGCAGCAATCCGTTCAGCGATGGGAACGTCGCGTTTGTAAATCGGTTACCGCCCGAAAACACATTGGCGGCACCGACGATGGCGCGTGCAGCGATCGTCGTGCTGCGGCCCTTGACCTTTGGCAACGTGTAGTAATAGTTGTAGCTCGCCTGAAACTTTTGAAAGCCGATATTTGCGCCTAAGAACGGCAGCGAAACGTTGTAATCCGCCGTCAAAAAATCGCCGCGCGTCGGGTCGGACGCGTTGTAACGGCACGGATCTGCTTGCTCGCCTTTTGCGATCAGATCGAGCAGCGAGTATTTAATGGCACAGTTTTGCCGCGTGTCGCGAACAAATGTCACGCCAAAGCCTGAGATACGCGTTCGGCTGTCGGGCAGCAGCAGATCTTTGATAAGCAGGCTGTCGATGTTGACGAGCCGGACGTCCTCGAAACGCGCCCGCGCGAAAAAGATGCTGCGATTTTTCCGGCTGATCGTGCGGCTGGTTTCGGCCGTCAGAGCGAGGCGATTGATCGTCGGGCTGCCGGCCGGCGCGCCAAACTGGTCTATCGGATTGCCATTCGCATCTACGCGTTGGACGATGCCAAATGTGCCCTGATCAAATGCCGAGCGAAAAAACCTCGTCACCGTCGAGTCACGTTGATACTGCGCGGAAAGCGTTAGCGGTGCAAAACGCTTTACGCCGTCCGGTATAAAGCGAGGATTGATAAAGTCGAATTGCACGAGTTGCTGGCGCTGACTGATTTTTACACGCGCCCCACCCTGCCAAAGACTGCCAAAAAGATTGACGTGACGAATGTCGAAAAAACCGCTCAACCCCAGGTCGGTCGAGGCACCGCCGCCATATGAAGCGAGCCGAGGAGGCTGTTCTTCAACGCTGACGATAACGTCCGTTAGACGGCTGCCGTCCGGGCCGTCGCCCGCCGGCTGCGGTTTGATCTCGACACGCGAGAACGCGTCGGTTCCATACAGATTTTGCTCGCTCGAATATATATCGGCCGCCCGCAGCATTTCACCCGGCCGGAGCGCAATTGCCTTCAGCACCGACCCTGTATCGGTATTGTCATTGCCGGTGACAAGGATTCGCCTTATGACGACCTTACGCCGCTCGCTCTCGACCTTGAATTCGACCTTTAAGTTGCGTGGCTCATCGGGCTTAGGATCGGTCGGCTCGATGATCGACGAAGTCACACGCGCATCATAATAGCCCGCGTCGGAATAAAATTTTGCGAGCCGCTGCGTGGCGTTCCTAACTCTCGCCCGCGAGTAGTTGCTGCCGATGAGTGCGGGCAACTCCGCACGCAGTGTGTCGGTCGGAAACGCTTTATTCCCCGTGATGTTTACCTCGCTGACGACGGTCGGCGGCCCTTCCTCAACCTGAAACGTAATGATCAGATCGTCGCCCGACGGCGAAACGCCCTGGTTAACACGAACCGCCGCATCGCGGTAGCCGAGCTCATGCATGAGCGACAAGATCGTGTTTTGATCTTCCTCAAGGATGCGCTCGCTCGTGTAGCCGCGGCCGTAACCCAAAATGGGAACGATGCCGAGCGGATTTGCTTCTTGCGAGCTGAGAATGGTGCTGACGTCCTCGATAGTGAGCTTGTCCGTGCCCCGAATACGGATCTTTGCGAGCCGTAACTTGCGGTCGAGGTCGACCTTGTATTTGACCTGAACTTGTTTTCCGGTGAGATCCTCGCCACCGAGAAACGAACAGAGAAACTGCGTGTCGTTTGGCACGGGGACATTCTCGGTATCGACAAGTTGCGGCGTTGCCGAACATACCGGCGTCACGTTCGCGAAAAAGTAACCCTGCTCCTGATAATAATTTTCGAGCCGACGCTCGCCCTCGACGATTGCCGCAAAATCTAGCGTGCCTTCGCGCAGCACGGGCAGCAAGCTCTTGCGCGACTCTTTAGCCACCTTGCCGCCTTTATCTGTCACAACCTCAACCGTCGGACCGGCCCTGCCGGTGAAGCCGACCGAGATAGTATTTGTGTCACCGTCATACGTTATGCGCGGCTCATCGAGTTCGGGTGCGCCAAATTTTTCTTTTCTCAGCAGTTCGCGAATCTTTGCCGTGTCGTCCGTCACGCGTTGACGCGTGTAAAGCCCGCCTTTTCTCAGCTTCAGCGAGTTCGGTGAAATCGGTTTGTCGTAGCCGCCGATCTTTACGCTAACCTCGTCGACGCGGGCGGGCTCATTGAGCGCGACTCGAAAGGTCACGCCGACATCCGTTTGATACTGTAGCGGGCGTTGCTCGTAAACGACCTCCGAGCGATAGTATCCGCGCTCGCGAAGATAATCGAGGATCTGATCGGCATTGCTGCGCAGCGTCTGCTCGGTGATCACCGAGCCCGGCGTGACGAGATTTAGCTTGAACAAAAGATCTTGCTCCGTAACTTTTTCGCCGACAGCTTTGCCGACGACAACAGAAACTCGCTGCGCCTGTGTCTTGCGTTTTATGTTGAAGTTCAGTCCAACGCCAACACTATTATCAAGCGTGGCCGAGACCGAAACGGTATCGACCTTGCGGGTGTTATAAAGAGCGTCGATCGCGTCGCGGATGCGCGGCGTCGAATAGACATCGCCTACTGCATCGCGAACAAGGGCTCGATATTCCTCGACCGCCTTTGTGTCATCCTCAGCGCCGCTGATCGAGATGTCGATCTTGGTGATCGGCCTTTGCTCGTATTTGTTCTGAGCAAACGACGGCATCGAGCACAGCGCCAAGATGCCGGCAAACAAAAGCGCCTGCCGTAATTTGCGCAAATTTATGTTGGTAATGCCTCTTGCCATCAGAAACGCCGGTTGACGAAACTCAAAACCTCTTTCTAAATCGAACCTCAAAACTAAAGTTGTCGCGGTTGCGCGTGACATTGGTCAACGCACGGTTCTCGTACTGCGCAACGAACGACAATCGATTTGATACGCGATACTCGAAGGCAAGCACCTGATTCTGATCTTGCGAAAGATTGGTCGAGTACGTGACACGCAGGTTGTTGTTGATCTGCCGACCGACCGTTAGCCTCGCCGATGCATTGACCTGTTGGCCCGAGATTATCGGGTCGATCTCGAAAACATTTAATCCGAACAGCTTATCCGTTGCTTTTCGCGCCGGAGTATTGATGATCGAGTCGGTCAGAACCTCGGCGGCCGTGCTGATGCCGGTTTGCGCGAACGTCGGCAGTCCTCCGGCGGTGTTCGTCAAACTTCCGGTCGTTATCAGCGAAACGACGTCCGCCTGAGGCAACGCAGGACTCGAACGCACTGTCAGCGTGGCAAGTTCCGACTCCTTAAGCGGCCCGTTGTAGTTAACAAAAACCTGGTAACCGGCGATCTCGGTCTCGGCCTGCAGTTGAAGCACCGGGTCGATCGCGGTATCGGGCGGAAACTCGAGCACGCCACGCTGCACAATGTAGCGGTCCTTGCGGAAAAGTATCGTGCCGCTGTTTGCCGTGATACGACCGGCGAGACGCGGATTGCTCGCATCGCCGCTAAGGGCCAGCGATACCGACGCCGTGAGATCGGCGATGTTGTTGCGAACCACCAGCGCGTCGCGGCCCTCGATAACAAGGTCGAATCGCGGCGGCAGCGTCGTGCCAGTTGTACCCGAGAGAACCGGATCGCGTCGCGACGTAAGCAAATTTGCAAGATCGATATCTTTCGAGTAGACGCTGCGGCGAGCGAGCACGCGACCCGAGATCGTCATCTGCAGCGGCAAGTTTGCTCCGGCACGCTGAGCGCTCACCTCGAGTTTTGCGTCGCCGGTCGTGACAAAATCTTTTGGCAGCGGAACGGTGACGTTATCACCCACAAGCCCGAAGCGAAACGCCTGCACACTCAAACCGTCAAGCGTGCCGCCGCCATTCGCGGTAAATTTGCCGCCGCCAAGATAACCGGTAGCTTCCTC
Organism: Pyrinomonadaceae bacterium; assembly: GCA_046154245.1. GTDB lineage: Bacteria > Acidobacteriota > Blastocatellia > Pyrinomonadales > Pyrinomonadaceae > OLB17. The sequence goes on along the minus strand of JBJXFZ010000057.1, from coordinate 76,834 downwards.
GACCTCGACTTGATCGGTCGTGAAGATAAGGCGCGCCTTTATGCGGTCGGCCGTAAATCTATCGGTACCGAGAAACGACGCGACCGAACCGTTGATGACGTCCGCCGTGCCCGAGAGTCGCGCCGTCGCATTAGGGCCCGACATTCGAACCGATGTATCGGCGAGGCCGGCAAAGAACGTGTCTTTCGAAAATAGATTGAGCAGTGTCAGGTTAACGCGACCGTCGATCGACAGATCGTTTACGGCGTCGTCAGTCAGAGCTCTCGTTCCCGAGATCGCCATGTTCGAACCGCCGCCCGAGAAACGCGCCTTTTCAAAAAACACTTCGCGTTTGTTAAATCGGATCACGACCGGTTCGGATGCCGCGAGCGGCGTGTCCTGGATCAGCAAAGCGAGTTGGGAAAAGCGCGCCGTGCCGCTCAGGTTATCAGCCGTAAAGACCCGTTTACCCGACGCGTCCGTTGTTTGCAGGTTGCCCCCAAATTCGACACGGCCCGATCCGGTACCTGTTATCGGATAATCTTTTAGCAGCGGAACAAAGGCGAGAAACGGCGCCAGCGGACTCTGATCAAAGTCGGTTGACGCGGTCAGCGGCATGTCGCTGCTGCCAAAATTGACGCTTGCGTTGATGACCTGCGGGCGGCCCCCGAGCGTAGCCGTAAGATTTGCGGTCAGCACCTGGCCCTGCGTCACACCGTTGAATGTCACGTCGCCCAATGCATTATCACCGACGTTGACGCCGCGTGCGGTGCCATTAAAATTCACATCATACGTCGTTGCCTGTGAGGCGACGCCCACTGCCTTCGCCGTAAAATCCATATCGCCCGTGATGGGCGGAATCGCATCGTTGGGCGGCAAAAGCGCGAGCGCGAGCGGGATCGGAACAGCATTGCCCGTCATGTCAAAATTAAACGCCTCGCTCACGCGATCGTAATTTCCCTTTACACTCAAACGCCCGGCGCCGACGCTCATATCGGCCCGTTCAAGATCGATCCGCGTTCCGGCAAAAACGGCCTTGACCGCAAGGTTGTCAAACGACTGTCCGGCGATCACGCCCGTTGCGGCGGCGAGATCTATCGCGCCAAGCGCGTTATTTGGCAAGCCGCGAATATCGACGGTGCCCGAGGTGCGGCCGTCAAGATCACGGATACGCGCCGGGAGCTCGATGGGGAGGGCCGCGAGCAAACTGCCCGCGTTAATATTTGCGAGCGTGGCCGAGATGGCGACGTTATTCACGCCGCCGGTCGGAATATCGGCCGTGAACACGGCGCTTCCGCCGTCTCGCTGCTGCAGCCTGCCATTGGCAAGCTGGGTACCCGACGGCGTAACTGAAATGTCGGTCGATATGCTGCCGATCTCTTTTCCTCTTAACGAGATGGACGCGAGTGTCGCACGTCCATTCACGTTCGGATCGGAAAAGTTACCCGTGACTTTGCCGTCAAAAGCAAGATCGCCCGCGATCTGAACCTGCATCTCATCCATCTGTTTAGCAAACTCCGGCGACACACCAAGCACACGAACCAGCCGGTCGATCTCGCTCGCATCGGTCGAGCGAAGCGCCAGCGTCAGATCTGAATTTTCGTCCTTCAGATCGAATCGACCAGTCGCATTTAGGTTACTGTTTGCAGATTTGAGATTTGCGACGTCGATGGTAAAAAGGCCGTCGGTCGCGCTCAAATTCACTTTGCCGTCGATCGGTATCAGCCCATCCTCGGCGCTGCCCGCATTTGCGGCTATGTCGGCGTTGAGCACGCCGGACGCGTTGCGAAAATTCGTGCCTGCAAACGTCAGATCGACACGGCCGGTCGTTTCACCATCGACAGGAATCACGCGACCGGTTTGCAGAGCTAATAGTTTACTTATGTCGAGATTTGTAAAATCGCCCTTGATCTGCGACTGAGTGCGGTTGTTCAGTGCAATGACGGCCGCGCCGTTGAGCTTGCCGTCCATGACCTCGGCTGTGACGTCGTTGAGACCGACGCGGTCATTATCGACAACAACCTTCGTCGTCGCCGCGCCGAGCGACACGCTGCCGAGCGAGCCGCCGCCGAGACTCAAGTCGGCAGTCACGCGATATCGCCCCGAAGGTTCAACAATAAAAACCGGGCGAGCGATCTTTACATTTTCAAGATTGCCGCCTTGCTGGAGCGTCGAGGTCTTATTTAGCGCAACATTACCCGCATCGATATCGTCGGAGCGGCCCTCAACGCGGCCCTGTCTGATGGCAAGTCGAACGCCGCCGATGTTCAGACTGCCAAGGTTCGCGGCGTCCGTGCTGATCTTTGCAACGCGAAGCTTGTCGGCGTAAATGATCGTCTCGGCCTTGTTATCGCGAAGCTCTACGCGGGGCGTTTCGAGACCAAAAATGCTCGTGCCATCAGCGTCGAGCTGATCGGCGCGAAGATTGTCGGCAAAAACCTCGTTCGATGTCGGCAGATCGGTAAAGCGAAACTTGTCGGCCGAAAGGTTCTTAAGTCGCGAACCCTTGACCTCGGCTGATTGCGAACGCAGGCCGTCAACATCTACATCCGTTCTTTCGCCCTTGTCGGTGACGCGGACGTTGCGCCCCGATATGCCGTTCAGCATGTAATCTTTTGTAGTAAACGAGCGAGCTTGCGCGCTTGGCGACGTGAGCCGTGTCGTTCCGTCCGCGCGTGAGAATTTCAGATCGCTGGCGGCTAGATCGCGAAATTCGTTGTTCTTTATCTTTAAACTGCTCGTTCGTCCGTTCGCAGCTTCGGCTCGCAATTGGCGATCTTTGTATTCGGCAAACGAGTCTCTTAGGAACAGCCCGCCTAGCGATAGCGATTTTGAACTCGCGGCGGCAGCCTGCAGATCGCCCAGCCAGCGAAAGTCGGTTCCCGTACCGCGTACGTTGCCGACGAGTTTTAGAAAATCGACACGAAAATCGTCGAACGTCAGCATGCGCGCAATCGCAGTGCCGTTTGCGTCGTACGAATCGTTAACGCCGCTCAAGGTCGCGTTAACATTAACGGCCTGCAGATACACGCCGGCTGCTCGCAAGCTTTGGCTGTCAGCCTCACCGACGATCTTGTACGTTTCGCCTTCGCCGGTGACACGCCCATTGAAATTTGCCATGCCCGTCATCGCCGTGCCATTTGGCATGAGCATCGCGGCCTGCGTCAGATCGACCGTCGATCGAATTTGAAAATCGTACTTAGGCGACGCCCAATCGGTTAGCGTGCCAACGAGCGTCGACTCGCCGATCGGCGTCGTCAGTTTGAACTCGGTGATCTCGCCGCCGTTTCTGTGAACAACGCCGAGGGCGCGGATGTCGATGTTGCCAACGGTTTTTTCGTCATACACAAAATTCGAGTCGGTCGATGTCAGGTCAAATTTGTAGCGTTTCTGTTCGTCCGCGACGGTGAGGTCCTCAGGCTCGAGCGAGAAGACGACGTTCTTCGCATCGGCCGAGATCTTACGAGACAGGTCCCCGAAATGAACGACGCTGTCCTGGATAGAGACTCGCGCCGACTCGTATCTGAAGTTCACGCGCGAGCCTTCTTCGTCCTCGACTAGGCGCAGATTTGAAAAATTCGACCGGCCGCTCTCATCGAACCTGACCCAAACTTCTGCTCCGTTTATCTCGGTCGTATCAATCAAAATGTCGCGGCTGAGCTGCCACGAATAAAGATCCTTAATCGTCATCGCAAGCTGAGCATCGCGTATGAAGAATAGTTTTTCGCCGGTGAGCTTGTCGTTAAACGTCGCGTTTTTGAGTTCGAGAGCCAGTGGATTGACCGTGACGCGAAAAACCTCTGCGTCAAACTCAATGCCGATATCAGACATCTTTGCAACAAACTGAGATTTAACGTACGGGTCAAAAACCTGATTGCGATACAACAGGACTGATAGGAGAGAGACAAGCACGCCGAGTACGAGGATGACAAAAGCCGTGCGCGCCGCACCTCGCCGTGTAAAACGCCGACGGCGCGTTGACGGCGTTCCTTCATCTGACGGTTTTGAAGGTTCCGGCTGAATTTTTTTGTCATCCGAGGCCATAAAATCTATAGGCTAACCGTCTCGACGATCTCGAGAGCAAAGGCATCGAGAGCCGTCACGCGCGGCGGATGATTCGACAACAGACGAATCTTCTTGACGCCGAGATCTTTCAAGATCTGTGCTCCGATGCCATAGTCGCGCGTGTTCCCGTAACCGGTCTCGATCCTGGCGGTTTGAAAATCGACGCCTTTCTCCTGCATCAGCGCGTATGTGCGGAGCTGATCTACGAGATCGAGATTGTTTTCACGCTGGCGGAGATACAGCAGCACGCCGCGTCCTTCTTCCGAAATTCTATTGAGAGACTGCTCGACCGCTTCGCCGGCCTCGCCGAGCGTCGTACCGAGCATGGCAAAGGTCACGTTCTCGGTTTGGACGCGCACCAAACAAGGGTCGGTTGCACTCGAAACATCACCCAATACAAAGGCCACATGCGTCTCGCCATTGACGACATTCTCGTAAATGATCGCGTGAAACTCGCCGTAACGCGTCGGCAGATCGCACTCGACGACGCGGCGGACAAGCGTTTCGCGTTCAATGCGATAGCGAACAAGGTCGGCGACCGAGACGATCTTTAGGTCGTGCTTTGCGGCAAAAACTTCAAGCTCAGGCATGCGCGCCATAGTTCCGTCGTCGTTCATTATCTCGCAAATGACGGCTGCCGGATGTAATCCAGCAAACCTTGCGATATCGACGCTCGCCTCGGTCTGGCCGGCACGCACAAGAACGCCGCCGTCCTTTGCCCGCAGCGGAAAAACGTGGCCGGGGCGTGCCAGATCGTGTGGTTTCGACGCCGGATCGACGGCTGTGAGGATCGTTTTCGCACGGTCGGCGGCCGAAATTCCGGTGGTTACGCCCTCGCGTGCCTCGATCGAGGTCGTAAACGCCGTACCCATGCTTGATGTGTTCTCGGTCGTCTGCGGGAACAAATGCAGCTCGCGGCAACGCTCGTCGGTGAGGGGCAGACAGATCAGACCGCGACCGTGCACGGCCATGAAATTGATGATCTCAGGCGTCACCTTCTCGGCCGCGCAGACGAGATCGCCTTCATTCTCGCGGTCTTCGTCATCGACGATGATGATGATTTTGCCGTCGCTGATATCACGCACGGCGTCGTCAATTAATGATAGCGGCATCGTAATTTACTTGCTCTAACAAGCGAGCGCAGCCTGCAATATGTAGATTTTAGCGAATAGCCTTGATTTGTGCGAGTAGCATTCGTGTTTGCGTGGTTTGCGTACGGTGCGTGAAACACTCTTCTCACGCAAAGGAGCGATGTACCCAGAAGAGTCCAAAGTCCGAGGCCGTTCTTGTAATTTCGCCGCATCTTGGCACAATTAACTTTTATGTCCAACCAAAGCGCGAATCCCGAAGCACCGGGACTGAAGATACTCCTGCACATGATCTTTTTTCTCTCCGGCATCGCGACCGTGTTGATCGGACAGGTTTTGCCTATCTTGGCACGGCAGTTTACGCTGAACGACCTTTGGTTAAGCTACTTTTTCCCGGCTCAGTTCGCGGGCTCGCTGATCGGCACTTTTTTGACCGGTCGGTTTGCTCGGCGTGGCGATCAGAACTTAGCGACGATCATCGGCGGGTTTGCAATGACGCTCGGTTTACTATTGATGAACATCGATTCGCTGCCAGTCTCTCTTTTCGGATTTTTTGTGAACGGTATCGGCATAGGACTGACGCTGCCGGCGATCAATATGAAGATCGTCGAACTGGAACCTCACCGGTCAGGCGCGGCTCTCAGCATTCTGAACTTTTGCTGGGGCGTCGGCGCCATCGTCAGCAAGCCGTTTGTCGATGCTCTTAGCACGGCAAATTCGGTCGGCATGGCGACGATCGTTCTCGCTGTTGCGTTATTTATCCCAACCCTTGCGCTTGTTTGGATCAGGAAGGGCGCGCACCGGGACGAAGATCGAGTCAATGCGGCCGAACCCGCCTCGGCGATCTGGACGATGCCACTCGCGTGGATGATCGCACTCTTCAATTTTATTCATGTCGGTTTTGAGAGCGGCATCGGCGGGTGGCTGACGACATACACCGAGCGAGTCGATGGCGGTAGAAACGTCGGTTGGTTATCGCCGACGTTGTTGTATTTCGCTTTTTTCGTGATCGGACGCGGCATTGCCCCGCTCCTGTTCAAACGCCTCGACGAAAGAAAGATGCTCTTTCTCGGTCTCGGAACCGTACTAGCGGGCGTCGTAACCGTCTTGTTGGCGACAGATGTGGCCTTACTTTCGATCGGGGCAGCAGTGTCGGGGTTTGGCACATCGTGGATATTTCCGGCTAACATCGCGCGATTCTCGCACGCGTTCGGTCAGGCGGCGATTCGACACGCGATGCCGCTCTTTATCTGCGGAACACTCGGCGCTACATTCATCACATGGCTGATCGGCTATGTGTCCGAACGAAGCGGAAACCTGCGCAGCGGAATGTTCGTTCTCGCGATCGGCGTGGTACTGCTTTTGGTTTTGCAAACAGGGATGAGCCTTTGGTCACGACAGAAGATTAAAACGGAGACGCGATCATGATGGACGTCATTGTCGGCACCGCCGGCCACATCGATCATGGCAAAACGGCGCTGGTCCGCGCACTGACCGGCACCGACGCCGACCGTCTGCCCGAAGAAAAGAAGCGCGGCATCACGGTCGATCTTGGATTCGCCGAGATGAGCGTTGGCGACGTGCATTTTGGTTTTGTCGATGTGCCCGGTCACGAACGTTTTGTAAAGAACATGCTCGCGGGCGCCAGCGGTATCGACATCGTTCTGCTCGTTATCGCGTCGGACGAGGGCGTGATGCCGCAGACCCGCGAGCATTTTGACATTTGTCGGCTGCTCGACATCAAAACGGGTTTGGTCGTGCTCACAAAAAGTGATCTCGTCGATGCCGAGACTCTCGAGCTCGCAAAACTCGATGCGTCGGAACTTGTGACGGGTTCGTTTCTGGACGGTGCTCCGATAATCGCCGCAAGCTCGGTGACGAACGATGGCGTCGAGGAGTTGAAACTCGCTCTCGTTGCACAAGCCCGCGCGTTAGCAAGGGTAGATTCATCGCAGCGATCGACAACTCACGTCGGTAGCGAGAGTTTAGCGGCCAATGTACCGCCCTTGCTCAACCGCCGGCTTGCGCACAGGAAGCACGATTTCGTCGCACGTCTCGCGATCGACCGGAGTTTTTCGATGAAAGGTTTTGGAGCGGTCGTGACGGGCACGCTCGCGTCCGGCTCGATACGCGAAGGCGTCGATCTGGAATTACTGCCGTCGGGAGAAACGGTGCGTGTTCGCGGGCTGCAGACGCACGGCACATCCGTAAAAACCGCCATGGCCGGCCAGCGCGTCGCCGTAAATCTCGCCGGTGTCGATCATCACGATGTCACGCGCGGCATGGTTCTCGCTGAACCCGGCATTCTGAGGCCGACGCAGATCATCGACGCGGAGATCGAAGTTCTGCCGACCGCGGCAAAGGCGCTTCGCACGCGGCAGCGTGTCCGCGTCGCTTTGGGCACAAGCGAGACGCTGGCGCGAATTCAGGTTTTAAGCCCATCGGCGGAGATTCCGGCTGGCGAAACAAGCCTTGCACAGATCCGCTTTGAAACGCCTGTCGTTGCCTATCCCGGCGAGCGTTTCATTGTGCGTAGCTATTCGCCTCAACGCACGATCGCAGGCGGCGTTGTCATCGACGCCCTTGCGTTGAAACACCGCCGGCGCGAATTCGAATCTGTTTCCGAGAGTCTTAGAAATCTGTTATCGGCCGGCGGCGACCACTCGTCAACCGTCCGCCTGCTCGTCAACGCAGCCGGGACCGTAGGGTTAACTTTCGCCGAACTTCAGTCACGCACCGCGCTGCGCACCGAAATGTTACGATCCGCGATCGATGAAAATGTAAAGAATGGCTCATTGGTCGTTGCCGGCGAGACGTTTGTCCGGACGGACAGTTTCAACGAACTGATGCGCTCTATCGAAGGCGCGCTCGGTGATTTTCATCAGAAGGAACCGCTCGCAAAGGGCATCTCTCGCGAAGCCTTGCGCGACGCGCTACCGCGATCTGTCTCGCCGGACGTCTTTAATGCCGCCATTACGAAACTGCAATCTTCTCATGCGATCGTCATCGACAAGGACACGATACGCCTCGCGTCACACAGAGCCGAGCTTACGGACGACGAGGGCGCACTGAGCGCTAAAATTTTGGCGAGCTACGTCGCCGCACGGCTCGAGCCGCGACGTCTTGACGACACGCTGGATGACGCGATCGCAGGCACGCGATTTTCGCGACCCGATGCTCGAAAGTTCTTTCAGCTTCATCTCGATTCGGGTGCTATCGTAAAGATCGCGGAGGAGATGTATTTTGCAAAGAGCGAGATCGACAAACTCGTGTCGCAGATTCGTGCATTTGCGGCGACAACCAGCGACCGGCTTATTGACGTCGCAAAATTTAAAGAGCTGGCCGGCGTGTCGCGAAAATACGCAATTCCCTTGCTCGAGTATTTCGACCGTGAAAGGATAACGCGCCGAGCGGGCGACAAGCGTCTCATCTCATGAAAAAGTTCCTCACAGCTCGTTGGCAAGACTTGATCATGGTGAACTACGAAGTCTCGCCCGACTTACTGCGCCCGCGTGTGCCTGCCGGAACGGAACTCGATCTCCATGAGGACCGATGTTTCGTCAGCCTTGTCGGGTTTATGTTTCTCGACACGCGTGTGAAAGGCTTTCTCGTACCTTTTCACACGAATTTTGAAGAAGTGAATCTGCGTTTCTACGTACGCCGCGAAACTGAAGGCGAGACTCGCCGCGGCGTTGTGTTCGTCAAGGAGATCGTACCGCGACTCGCAATCGCATCGGTCGCACGTCTGGTTTACGGCGAACCCTATGAGTGTTGGCAGATGAGCCACGAATGCACGAATGAAAGCGTCGGTTACTCATGGGCTAAGGGGCGCGTTCATAATAGTATCCGAGTCGAACGTGACGCGAATCTCGGTGTTCCGGCGCCGAATTCGCACGGTGAATTTATTATCGAGCACTATTGGGGCTACACAAAACGCGGCCCCGGGAGAACGAACGAATACCGGGTCGAGCACCCGAAGTGGGAGCTTTTCTCGGTTAAGGATGAAAAGATCGACGTTGATTTTGGTGCGACATACGGGAGCGAATTCGCTTTTCTCGGTAACGCAAAACCCTTTTCTGTTCTGCTCGCTAAAGGATCGGACGTGGCTGTTTACAAAGGTGAACGAATCTTAACCTAATCACTTTCTGCCTTTGCGGCCTTTGCGTCTCTGCGTTAAAAATGTCTTATGATCATCGGCATCGTCGCTATCGACAAAAATTTTGCCATAGGCCGTGACGGCAATTTGCCGTGGCACTATAGCGCCGATCTCAAACATTTTAAAGAGACGACAAAGGGCAACGCAGTCGTAATGGGCGCGAACACCTGGCGGTCGATCGGCAAGCCGCTGCCCGACAGACTAAATGTCGTGCTCTCGCGCTCGAACGCTCTGGATCTGCCGGCTGAGGTGATGAAACTCGCGAGTTGGGACGAGATCGTCAACCTCGCCGAACTCGTCAACAAAGATATTTACGTCATCGGTGGCGCAAAAACCTATGCGAGCCTCGCGGACGTTATCGACGAGTGGATAGTGACCGAGATCCCAGTCGAGGTAGAAAATGCGGATACATTTATGCCGCGAGATTTTCTCAAGGAGTTTGAGCTCGTTAGCACCCGCGATCTCGGCGACGGCCTTGTGGTTAAAAACCTGCGGCGCAAGTAATATTGTTGTAAGATAGTCGAAAATACTGGAGGCCGAAAATTATGATGGGCGGACGCACTTGGGACGATTGGATCGAGGAATATTCGCACGCGCACGAGCATCCGATAAATCGGCTAACGCATAAATTCGGCATACCGATGATCGCGCTGTCGCTGCTGCTCGTGATCCCGTCGATCTTTATTGCCCGGCTCTGGATGATCGCGCTCGGCCTGTTTGTCGTCGGTTGGCTACTGCAATTCATCGGCCACTATTTCGAAGGCAAACCGCCCGAGTTTATGAAAGACTGGCGATTTTTGTTCGTCGGCCTTCGTTGGTGGATAAAGAAAACACTCGGGTGAGCGGTTAGTTATCAGTTATTCCGAAAGTCACACTGACAAAATCACAGACACCTCTAATCCTCGCTCTAGACATCGGTTCATCGAGTGTCCGCGCCGCCCTGTATGACGATGATGCCAACCTCATCCCCAGAACCTCGGTAAAGATCGCGCAGACATTCACGGCGACGCCCGACGGTGGAAGCGAGATGCGTACCGGCAAAGCGATCGGAAACGTCATCGCCGCTGTCGATGCCGTCCTCGAGAAGACGAAGCGTCTGAAAGGCGAGATCGTCGCGGTCGCGACGTGTGCGTTCTGGCACAGTCTTGTCGGGATAGATGTAAAAGGCAATCACACGCCGGTCGTTTTAGGTTGGGCCGATACGCGGAGCCGGCAATACACAACCATCTTGAAAGCGACTTTTAACGAATCTGAGGTGCACAATCGCACGGGAGCCCATTTTCATTCGAGCTATTGGCCGGCGAAGTTGTTGTGGCTAAGGCGCGAGTCTCCCGATGTGTGGGACCGAACAACTCAATGGTTGTCGTTTAGCGATTACGTCGCATTGAGGATGTTTGGTGCGGCTGTAACCAGCGTATCGATGGCGTCGGCAACGGGAATTTTTGATCAGCGGCAATGTGTTTGGGACGGCGAACTGTTGAAATACTTAAAGTTATCGCGAGCCAAATTGCCGACCATCGCGGAATCTGACGAGCAAACTTTTCAATTAAATTCTAAATTTGCTCGGCGCTGGCCGCGACTCGCAAACGCGAAATGGTTTCCGACGATCGGCGACGGTGCGGCTGACAATATCGGTTCGGGCTGCGCTACAAAAAACAAGGCGGCTTTGATGGTCGGTACATCTGCTGCGATGCGCGTCGCGTACACTGGTGAGCCGCCGAAACAGATTCCCGACGGGTTGTGGTGCTATCGCATCGATCGACGGCGCGTGATCGTCGGCGGCGCGTTGAGCGACGGCGGCAATCTGTATCAACTGATAAAAACCCGATTCAAGCTGTCGCCAAACACCGGCGCTCTAATTCGTCGCCGCGGCTCGGTTCCGGACGATCTGATCGTCTTGCCGTTCTTCTTTGGCGAGCGAAGCACCGGCTACAACGAAGACGCAACCGGTGCGATCATCGGGCTTAAACCGACACACGACGGTATCGATATCCTGCACGCCGCGATGGAGGGCGTTGCGTTTCGCCTCGCCGAAATTTACAAGCGTCTGAAGAAAGTCGCCGGGTTGCGCGAGATCGTCGCTTCGGGCGGAGCTTTACACGCGTCGCCCGTCTGGACGCAGATAATCGCCGACGTCCTCGGCCACGATCTAACCGTAACGGACACCGAGGAAAGTGCATCTCGCGGCGCGGTTTTGCTTGCACTCCAACTTACTGGCAAAATAGAAGGCACAGCTGATTCTGACTAGGATGTCCCTGTGATTCGAATGCGAAAGACGCCTTATTACTTATTGGGTTGTATCGTTTTGTTTGTCATCAACGCCACACGTGGATTTGGTCAGGGCTGTCCTACGATCGAAATTTTAACTCCTGCGGGTCTGACGAACGCCGGTGACTCGTTTGTCGTGAGCGCAATGGTAAAAAGTTCTTTAGGAGTTGGTTCGCTTAAGTACGCTTGGACAGTTTCAAGCGGAGCACTTGCGGACGGACAAGGCTCCCCAACCCTTTCTATTGCGACGACTCGCGAAGATGCCGGGAAAAATATCTCCGTCACGGTCAAGGTCGAAGGATTACCGTCGGTTTGTGAAAATAAATCAACGGAATTAGTCGGTATTGCGCCTGTATTCGGCTGTAATATGCCTGCGGATGAGTTCGGAGCCATTAAGGCACCCGAGGTCCGAGCCCACATTGACAATTTGTTTATTCACCTAATCAGCAATCCGGACATGGTCGCCCTGTTTGAAATGGAATTTTCCGCCAATGAGACCCCGCGAGCAAGGAAGTTGCGAATCACGCGGATATTAGATGCGATCCAGTTACGCAAATATGATCTGGACAAAGTAATCTTCCACATTTCAAGTGAGGAAAATCAGACTACTACCAGAGTTCGCATCTTGCCATTAAGCGCTGACTATAATAAATGGATCAATAGCGGCACTCTGGTTTACGGTCGGGATATGAAACAGAAGCTCCCTACCTTATTTAACGACAAATAGACAATGACCAAATCTACCAATCTCGACGAGCTTTGCGTCAACACTATCCGCACGCTTTCGCTCGATGCTGTGCAAAAGGCGAACAGCGGCCATCCGGGCCTGCCACTTGGAATGGCTCCGGCGGCGTATGTTCTTTGGACACGGTTTTTACGGCACAACCCGCGGAATCCGAAATGGTTCAATCGCGACCGCTTTATCCTGAGCGGCGGCCACGGGTCGATGCTGATCTACAGCCTCTTGCACCTGACAGGTTATGATCTCTCGCTAGCCGATCTCAAAGATTTTAGACAGCTTCACTCAAAAACGCCGGGCCACCCGGAGAATATTTTGACGCCGGGCGTCGAGGTCACGACCGGGCCTTTGGGGCAAGGGTTTGCAAACGGCGTCGGGATGGGCATCGCGAACGCTCATCTAGCTGCGCGGTTCAACAAACGTGGTCACAACATCGTCGATAATTACATTTACTGCATCTGCTCGGACGGCGATCTGATGGAGGGCGTCAGCTATGAGGCCGCCAGCTTAGCCGGCCATCTAAAACTCGGTAACCTGATCTACCTCTACGACGACAACGAGATAACGATCGACGGTTCGACGGATCTCGCGTTTACCGAGGATCGTACAAAGCGATTTGTCGCCGCGGGCTGGGACGTCTCCGTCGTAAAGGACGGCAACGATCTCAAAGCGATCGAAGCCGCGATCCGCGACGCGCAACGGGTAAAAGACAAACCATCGCTTATTCGCGTAAAGACAATTATCGGCTTTGGCATGCCAAAGCAGGGCACGTCAAAAGCACACTCGGACGCGCCGGGCGTGGACGCCGTTCGCGAGACAAAACGCAACCTTGGCTGGCCCGAGAATAAGAACTTCTACGTTCCAAAAGAGGTCTCGGCGCATCTCAAAAAGGCCGTAAAAGCAGGTGCACAACTCGAAAAGGCGTGGAACGACCGGCTGAAGAAATACGCAAAAGCTCATCCGGCGCTCGCCTCGGAATTTTGCACATCGATCAGCGGCGAACTCGCAGACGGCTGGGAAAAGTCGATGCCGACATTCGCTCAAGTCGAGGCAAAGGCGACCCGCGCATATAGCGGCGATGTGATCAACTCGATCGCCGACGCCGTGCCGCAGCTCATCGGCGGCTCGGCCGATTTGACGCCGTCGAACAACACATACATAAAATCCTCGGGCGACTTTCAGTCCGGTGAGTATGCAAATCGCAACATCCGCTTTGGGATACGCGAGCACGCGATGGGGTCGGTGATGAACGGCATGGCTCTCTACGGCGGCGTGATACCGTTTGGCGGAACGTTTCAGACCTTTAGCGACTATATGCGACCCGCGATTCGGCTCGCCGCCCTGTCGCACATCCGCGTGCTGTTTGTTTTCACGCACGACTCGATCGGCCTCGGCGAAGATGGGCCCACTCACCAGTCGGTTGAGCACCTCGCCGCCATGCGTGCGATACCAAATCTCGCCGTCATTCGCCCGGCGGACGCGCACGAGGTGCGAGAAGCTTGGCGCGCAGCCTTGAAGAGAGTCGATTCACCGACCGCGTTCGCGCTTTCGCGACAAAAGGTCGCCATCATCGACCGCAAAAAATACGCGTCGGCAAGCGGTCTGCACAAGGGCGCGTACATTCTCGCCGAATCTGAGACAAAAAGCGGCAAACCGGCGGCGCCAAAACTTATCCTCATCGCCACGGGCTCCGAGGTCGGTCTTGCTCTTGAGGCGCGCGAACGTCTCAACGCCGACGGTGTGCCGACGCGTGTGGTGTCTATGCCGTGTTGGGAATTCTTTGACGCACAGACGCAAAAATACCGCGACGACGTCCTGCCGCCGCGGATCACCGCCCGCCTCGCCATCGAAGCCGGAGTCTCACAGGGCTGGCACAAATATGTCGGGGACAAAGGCGACGTTCTCGCCGTCGATAAATTCGGCGCATCAGCACCGGCCGAAGATGTGTTCCGGGATTATGGGTTTACGGTTGAGAATGCATTGAAAATCGCTAGAGGATTGGCATAATCGATTATTTCCGCATCAGTTTGGGAAATCTTGCAGGATCAAATCGGGCCTTTCCATCCTTGTCCATTGACCACGGATTGCTGTATTCGCGCAAAACCGGAAGTTCAGCTCCGGTATCAGCAGTTAGCACTTGCTTTAGAGTGTACCGAAATCTGCGGTTGTAAATTCGCTTGTCGTTCTTTTCACTCTCCGATGTCGTATTTCCCGTAATCGGGGATTTCCTTCTTGACCTGCTAATCGCTTTGTCCTCAAAATAGCCTCGTGAGACGACAGTAAAACGATATTGGTTGTTTATCTGGCTGGTAATCAATGAAATGTTTCATCTCATTGTCGGGACTTTGCTGTTCGTCGTTTTCACAAGTTTTGAAGCCGCAGCATTCATGAACGAATGCGCCCGCTTCAATTACTTAGCCGGCTGCTCAATTTTGAACGAATCAAAATAATCGTTGACGGCTTTGGACGTTAGGTCTTCCTTCTTCTTGGAAAAGACCTCGAGAACGTAGGCCTTTTTCAACGGAGCGACCCATACGAGGGTTTGGCGCTTGAACATATTTCCTACTCCTGACAACTCGTTAGAAAATCCGCTTGCTTCGATCGCAGGGTAGCCTTTGAAAGTGATTTCTTTTTGCGGCGCATCCGTTGGGGTGCCTTCTACCTCGGTCGTCCCATTGTCTTGCCACGGGAATGTAATCTCGGAAACGGTATTGTTTATGTCCTGAACCGTCATTTTCTGAATAGATTCGTCCGAGTAACCTCCTCTCAAGACTACTTTTACCCGATAGCCGACAGCTTCGTTTGTAGTGCTGTAAAGCGTAACTTTATTGTCGCCGTAAGCGGATGAGTCGTCACCCACGGCCGTCTCTTTTGATCCCGCGGGGAACGTGATCAAAAAGCTATCCGCCTGGCTAACATAAGGCTTGGCGGTCGGGCCCGTGATGTTTTTCGCCATGTCGCAGCCAAGGGCTACTGCCAGAAGAATAGCGAACGCACCGAACGATGAAATATTTTTCATAGTTGAATCCTCAAGGTAAACGGATTTGTTGAACTCAGCTACTATCATATAATTGTCGAAAAAGCGCAAGCTGCCGATAAGTTAGCTCAGGCTTCGACGTTTTACTTCATCACAAGGAATGACCGGGCGAAAAGCGTCTCGTAAATACTCGCGTGTGAAATGGTTTCACCTCACCTTCGGCATTCTGTTGTTCGTCGTCTTTACGGTGACGGGTCGGTACATGCGTGTCGATTTTCCAGATAAAGACGCGATCGACCAATTTCTGCGCGTGCTGATGCGTTCGCGGCACATTTACATTCTCTTCAGTTCGCTGATTCACATTTCGCTAGGCGTTTACATGCAGCTACGGCCGCAGGCGTGGCGAAAGGCGGTCCAAATCGCGGGCTCGGTCACGCTTGTTGTTGCGAGCGTCCTGCTGGTGTGGGCTTGGCGAGTCGAGACTTACGACCTGCAGCAATTTTCCGACCTGAGTCGCGAGGGCATTTATCTGTCGCTTGCCGGCGTCGTGCTGCACGTGATCGGCGGCCTTAGTCAGAACCGCCTGCGGTAGTGGGCGGTTGAATGGGTCTTCGTTACGAACGTTAAACCACCCGCTACCGCAGGCGGTTCTGACTTGCTATCATTTACCTGATGAGCGTTTACGAGCGATTTTCCGAATCCCAACAGTTTGCGTGCCGCGTGATCGCCGATCACGCTCGTGCGACCGCGTTTGCCATAGCCGACGGCATTCTACCCGGCAACGAAGGGCGCAATTATGTCTTGCGCAAAATAATGCGCCGCGCTATCTACCACGGCCGCGAGCACTTGGGGTTGACCGAGCCCTTCTTTTACAAGGTGTGCGACTTCGTCGTCGATAAGATGCACGGCGCCTACCCGGAACTCGAAACCCAACGCGAATTCATCGGCAAAATGGTGCGGCTCGAGGAAGAGCGGTTTGGAAATACGGTAACGGCCGGTTTGGAAAAGCTCGGGGAGCTCGGCATTTCGCCGGCAACGCCGAAGGACGACGATCTCTTCCTGTCCGTCAGCAAGCTGTATGACACATTCGGCACGCCGCGCGACCTGATTCGCGTGTATCTCGAAGAGAAAGGCGTCGAATTCGACGAAGAGAGCTTTAACGAACGATTTGATAGTGCTCTACAGGCGCTGCAGCAACAGGCAGGCATTGGCAAGACGGAACGAAAGAGCGAGATCTCCCCTGTTTATGCTGAGATATTGGAGAAGGTCGGTGTAAATGCGTTTCGCGGCTACGACACGACGCACGTCGATGACGCCAAAGTCGTTGCGATACTCGACGGTGAAAAGCAGATTGACGAACTCGGCGAAGGTGCACAAGGCAGCATCGTTCTCGATCAGACGCCGTTTTACGCCGAGTCGGGCGGTCAAGTTGGCGACGTCGGCGTTTTAGTCGGAACCGCCTACGGTAGTGGGCGGTTGAACGTCGAAAATGCTCAACTTAAACAACCCGCAGGCGCAGTTGGTTCTGACTTAAAGGCAACCATCCACGACACATATTCACCGGTCGCGGGTTTGATAATCCACAAGGTCACGGTGGATAAAGGTTCGATCAAGCTCGGCGACGCGGTGACCGCGACTGTTGATGCCGAAAAACGCGATGCGACGCGCCGCAATCACACGGCGACGCATCTTGTTCACGCTGCGCTAAAAGAGGTTTTAGGGACGCATGTAAAGCAGGCCGGCTCGGTCGTCGCGCCAAGTTATCTGCGCTTCGATTTTACTCATTACCAGCCGATGTCCGATGGGGAGATCGCCGAGGTTGAGGATCTCGTAAACCGCTATATTCTTCAAAATGAACCGGTTACCACCGACATGATGAAGCTCGAAGACGCCATGCGCTCGGGCGCGGTTGCGATGTTTGGCGAGAAATACGGCGGCGAAGTTCGCGTATTGTCGGTTGGCGACGGAGCGTTTTCAAAGGAACTTTGCGGTGGCACGCATGTACGTGCGACGGGCGACATCGGCAGTTTTAAGATCACGTCGGACGAAGCGATCGCGTCGGGCGTGAGGCGAATTCGTGCTATCACGGGCTTTGATGCGTTCGAGCGTTTTCGCGAGGACGAGCGGCTGATCGACGCGAGCTTAGGCGCCCTGAACACACAACGCGATAATCTGCCCAATGCGATCGCAAAACTTGCCGACGAGCTGAAGAAAACCCGAAAGGAGATGGACGAGCTGAAGCTAAAGATCGCTCTTGGCGGTGGTCAGGGGTCAGTGGACGGTGGCCAGCCGAACGAAGATGCAACTCGGGAGATAAGTGGCGTAAAGGTTTTGGGCAAGATCGTCGACGGCCTTGACGCAAACGGCCAGCGGCAATTGTCCGACACTCTGCTCGCGCGTCTTAAGTCTGGCGTCGTCATCCTCGGCCGCTCGGACGAAGGCAAGGTCAGCATCATCGTTCGCGTATCAGACGATCTGACCGACCGCGTGAAAGCCGGTAACGTTATCAAAGAGATCGTGCCGATAGTTGGCGGGCGCGGCGGCGGTCGTGCCGACATGGCAGAGGGCGGCGGCACCGAGCCCGCAAAACTCGCTGACGCCATCGACGCCGCGTATGGTGTGGTTGAAAAGATGCTGCGGTAATTATTTAACAGGATTTACAAGATGTACAAGATTGTTTCTTCATAATTATCCTGCCCACCCTGCCCATCCTGTTTGAATTTTCTTGAGCGGCGTTCTGCCGACAGAAATACGAAGAGATCAATTCCTACGATCCGGCTAGTTACAAAATATTTGAAACTTTCCTAACCATCCGACTCGTTTACAAATTCAGGTCAAGCGTTATTTGACGCCGCTAGCTTTCGCAAGAAAGTTGTCATAAAGCCGTTGGTTGCGGTGTTTAGTTCTTTGAGAGAGAAGTGTCGATTTTGGTATGGCAACCTTTTTAATGGGGTTTGCACTCATACAAAAGCGGAACGTTTTTTACATGCCAGAGGGCTGTGAGAGTTGATCTTCATCGCAAAGGGATGAAGAAATTATAGGAAATGGAGAAATGCTCACGGGTCAACATCTCGGTCGTTATGAGATCCGGTCAATTATCGGTAAGGGCGGAATGGGCGAAGTTTATTCGGCACATGACTCCGAGCTCGACCGTAACGTCGCGATAAAGATCCTCCCGAGTGAATTTACCACCGACCCCGACCGCAAAGTCAGATTCCGACAAGAAGCGCGCGCCGTTTCCGCGTTAAATCATCCAAACATCATCACAATTTACGAGATCGGCGAAGACGAGCACGGCAGTTTTCTTGCAACCGAATTCGTCGACGGCCGAACGCTGCGCGAAGTGCTTCAGAACGAGTCGCTGAACTTATCACGCAGTCTTCGCATCATCAAGCAAATAGCGAATGCCCTGGTCGCGGCCCACGCGGCGGGGATCGTTCACCGCGATATCAAGCCGGAAAACATTATGCTTCGGCGAGATTCGATCGTTAAGGTTCTCGACTTCGGCCTTGCAAAACAGAACGAAAATATATTTCGGGACGACAGTTCGGGCAACAACATCACCGATCCCGGAATGGTGCTGGGCAGCGCAAGATATATGTCGCCGGAGCAATCTCGCGGCCTTGAGGTAGACGCCAGAACCGACATCTGGAGTCTCGGTGTCGTGCTTTACGAGCTCGTAACGGGCAAGGTGCCGTTCGACGGCAATACCGCGGCAGACACGCTGGCCGCCGTGATCTACGAGGAACACGAACCGATCTGGCGTTTTCTGCCGAACGCACCGCTCGAACTACAGCGGATAGTGCGCAAGGCCTTGCAAAAGGACCGCGAGGAACGCTACCAGAGCGTAAAGGATTTTGCTCTCGACATACGCGATCTACTGCATGAGCTTGAGCACACGGACAGTGGCAAGCGGTCAGCTCACACCTCGACGCAACCCAATTTCAGCGAAAACCCGACGATCATAAGACGGGCCGACGGCAGCGTTTTCACTTCGGACCAAAACCCTGCGTTTGCGTCGAATCCGAACGCCGGGCGACGATTGGGCAAGTTAAGAAGCCCTTTACTTGGTCTAGCTGTGTTGGCTGGCGTGGTCGTCCTCCTTTTTGCCGGTGCAGGTGTGTATGAAGAATTTTCGTCCCAGGCACCGCTGGCAGTAGGGGCGTTTGCGCGGCCGCAAATCTCGCGAATAAACACGGATGGCCGCGTGTCGATGCCGTCTATCTCGCCGGACGGCAAGTATGTCGCGTACGTTGCGGGCGAGTTTGGCAGCCGCAACCTCGTCGTCCGCCAGATCGCGACCGACAGCGTCGTCAGCGTCGTACCGCCGACGAATTTGAACTTCACTTCACTCACGTTTTCGCCAACCGGTGATTACATCTACTACTGCCTCAGCAGTACAAATTCGGCCGTGAAGACGCTTTATCGCGTGCCCGCCCTCGGCGGCGCGGCCAAAAAACTGGTCGAGGACGTTGACAGCGGCGTCACCTTTTCGCCCGACGGCAAGCAATTTGCTTTTATCCGACATCGTCCCGAGACAAATGACGACGTAGTGTTTGTCGTGAATTCCGAGTCGCTCGCCGGCGAACCTCTGTTGATCTCGAAAGATGCCGGCTATGACTTTTTTTCGATGCGGCTCGCGTGGTCGCCCGACGGCCAAAAGATCTTGCTCGGCGCGGGCCGACGACAAGGCGGATTTGTGAGCTCAACCCATCTGGCAGAGATCAATGTCAGCGAACGAACGATGAAGGCGCTGAAGACGCGCGATTTCTACGCCGTCACAAGTGTCGCGTGGTTCTCGGACGGTTCGGGCTTTCTGTTCACCGCCCGCGAGACCCAGAACAGCCAGCTTCAAATTTGGCGCTCGACATATCCCGAGCCTGCAGTCGAACAGGTGACAAGTGACTTTAACGATTACACCGAGGCAAGCGTCACGGCGGATGGACGCGCGCTGGTGACCTTAAAGGCCGACACCGTTTCGTCGATATGGAAATATTCACCGACGACGAAATCGATGACGCAGTTCGGCTCAGATTCACGCAACATGCACGGCGCTCATGGTCTCGTTCAAACCGCTGACGGCAGCGTGATCTACACGCACAACGAAGGGAAAGAAACTGACCTTTGGATCGTCGACCGCGAAGGAAAAAATGCTCGCCCGTTGCTGGCCGAGCCCGGTTACGCGGTTTCGCCCGTCGTCACACCCGACGGCCGACATTTGATCTATAACCTGCAAAAAGACAAGTCCTCACGCATCTGGAAGACCGATCCGGACGGCACGAACGCCGTTGCTTTGACCGAAGAGAATGCGAACTTCGCCGACTTTTCACCGCAAGTTACGCCGGACGGACGGTTCATCGTCTTTCAGAGAATGCTCGTCGACGCGGATCGTTCTGTGCTCGCGCGGATACCGATCGACGGCGGCGCGGTCGAGACCGTTTTCGAGTCCGAAGGGTTGAGCATCTATCAGCCGCGCGTTTCGCCGGACGGAAAGCGCATCGCGTTTATGACCTTCGACATCCGCTCGTTTCAGAAAAAGCTGCTTATCGCAGCCGTAATCGACAACAAATTTGGCTCCATCGAGCGCGAGATCGAGAACAATCTCATCAATCAATACCTGTGGTCGCCCGACAGCCGCTCGCTGACCATCTCAACAAACCGAGCGGGCGCCCAGAATCTCTGGCGGCAGCCGATCGACGGCTCACCTGCCAAACCGCTCACGGATTTCAACTCGGGCAAGATCATGAATTACGCGTGGACCTCAGACGGCCGTGAGCTGTTGATCTCTCGCGGCAACACCAACAACGACCTGATCATCATCCGTGACGGCTCTCGCGAAGATAGCCCGGCGACAGCCACCTACCCTGCCAACCGACGTCGCACGGCATTTGAGATAGTTGCCGGAGTTTTCGACCGTTTCCGTTACTAGCAGCCGTCCATTTGCCCTGTATCGATACTCCGCCTTCACCCAAAAGCGCGGACCGAGATTCGCGATTGCCATGACAATTCGCAGCGGCTACTATCAACAGTATGGCCGTTCAACCAAAAGTTCAGCCCGAGAACGAGCAGATCGTGTCGTACAACCCGGCGACCGGCGAAGAAGTTGGTCGCGTGGCTGTGACTTCGGCTGACGAGGTCGTGGCGGCCGTGGCTCGCGCCCGCGAGGCGTTTGGGACGTGGAGAAAGACCTCATTCAGCGAGCGCAAGCGGCTCGTGATGGCGGCTCGCGAGGTTATCCTCGGCGAGGTCGATCCAGTCGCAAAACTAATTTCGGCCGAGTCCGGCAAACCGTTTGGCGAAGCCATCTCGATGGAGATCGCTCCCGTTCTTGATCTGATGCAGCACTTTGCCCGCAACGCGGAAAAGATGCTGCGGCCGCAATCGATCGGCATAGGTTTGTACGCCCTGCTCGGCCGCTCGTCGCGGGTCGTCTATCACCCGCTTGGCGTTGTCGGCATCATTCCGGCGTGGAATTATCCGTTCTCGATACCGCTTGGCGAAGCGGTGATGGCGCTCATGGCCGGTAACACGGCGGTCATAAAACCGTCGGAACTCACGCCGCTCACGGGGCTTAAGATCGGCGAGATCTTTGAAAAGGCCGGCTTCCCTGCAAACTCGGTTCAGATCGTCGGTGGTGCCGGCGAAACCGGTGCCGCACTCGTTGATGCGGCTCCCAACAAGATAATGTTTACAGGCTCGGTTGCGACGGGTACGAAAATTGCGGCGGCCGCGGCAAAAAATCTCACATCGTGCGTATTCGAACTCGGTGGCAAGGACCCGATGATCGTCTTTGCAGATGCAAACCTTGAGCTCGCCGCCTCCGCAGCCGTCTGGGGTGCGTTTTGTAACTCCGGCCAGTCGTGTTCATCGGTCGAGCGGCTTTATGTTCACGAATCGGTAGCGGACAAACTTACAAAACTCATTGTCGAAAAAACGCGCGAGCTAAAACAAGGCGTCGGCGATGCGGAAGATGTTTCCATCGGCGCGATGTCGTCCGAGCGGCAGATCAAACTTGTCGAAGATCATGTTGCAGACTTTGTTGCGAGCGGCGCGAAGATCGAGATCGGCGGCAAAAGGAACGCGGACGCCCTCGTCCGCAATGAGGGCGAAGCCCGAACCAATCTCACTGCAAGCGGCGATGCGGACGGGGGCGTCCGCGTTCCGTTATTCTTCGAACCGACTGTCATTACCGGTGCGACCAACGACATGCGTGGTATGCAGGAGGAGACGTTTGGCCCAACTCTGCCGATAGCGACATTTGCTACTGAGGAACAAGCAATTCAGTTAGCAAACGACAGCGAATTTGGCCTCACCGCAAGCGTCTGGACACGCGATTACGCACGCGGCCGGCGTGTTGCGGAGCGAATCGAGGCCGGTTCGGTTTGCATAAACGAGGTGCTCTACACGCACGGCATCGGCCAGACGCCGTGGGGTGGATTCAAAAACAGCGGTCGTGGCCGAACACATGGCCGCGAAGGTCTGATGGAACTCGTCCAGCCGCAGCACATCCACACAAACCGCCTCGCAATACTTCCCGACGCGTGGTGGATGCCGTACTCAGCAAACGCCGTCGCGACATTTCGCAAGATGACGCGGACATTTGCGAGCGGTTCACTGGTCAAGACAACCAGCTTGCTGCCGCAGCTGTTCCGCCGGATACGTGAATTACTCAAGAGATAGAGTTTTTGAGCCAGGTTCAGGAGGGCCTCGATGAATAAGACTAATTTAGTAATCTGCTGTTTAATACTCGGCGCGATCGGATCGTCTTGTTCGATGATGAAAGACTCAAAGGCAGCAGAACCAGCCGTCGAGAAGTTTCACAGGCAATTCAACGCAAAAGACTTTAAGAACATCTACGCCGAGTCAGGCGATCTGATGAAAAAGTCCACAGACGAAAAGAAATTTGTCGAGTTTCTGGATGCCATTTATCGAAAACTTGGCACTCACCAAAAATCGAAGGCGGCTGGCTGGCACGTTAATACCGGCCCGCTGTCCAGCCATGTGACGCTAACCTACGAGTCGGAGTTTTCAGATGGAAAAGCGGCTGAGGAGTTTTTGATAAGCGTGAGCGGCGACGAGGTCAGATTGGAGGGATATCACATCAACTCTCCCGATCTAATAATAAAGTAGTTGAAACGCGCTAGGTTTCTAGATATTTTCGATCTGGTTTACATCAACTTGTTCGACAGGGCGTTCCCGTTCAGGTTTGGAGGTCTTAAGCCACAGCAGATGGACGGTAACGCCGACGGCGACGGCGGCTAGGAGCAAGGTAAGCCAAAAAGAGCCTGCAACGTACCAGATGCTGATGCCGATCGACGCCCAGAGGATCGCGATCGTGGAGATCTTTTGCCTGAGCGAGATGCCTTTGCCGGATTTGTAATCGCTGATGTATTTGCCAAACATCTTGTTTGTCATCAGCCAATTATGAAATCGCTCGGAGCTATGCGAATAGCAATACGCAGCCATCAGCAAAAAGACCGTCGTCGGCATCAGCGGCAAAAACATGCCCATCACGCCGAGCCCAACGCAAACCGTGCCGAGGAAGATCAAAATTGCCTTGCGAACGTCCATAAAGCAGTGCAAATGACAGTTTAATCGCGCCAGCCGCTCTATGTCCAGCCGGTTTTCGATCCGAATTCAACGTAGTATGACGTGCATTCGTGCCGTCGCTTTTAACCGCCCGCGCCAATTGAGCGCAACCTTCGCATCGATGATCCACTTTATGAATTCATCGACCTCCGCCGCTCTCCTACGCAGATCCGTCGCAATGATGGGGTGATTTAGAGATGACTAGGCTTTGCGGCTCGTGCGAGAACGAGCGGCATCACTGCAAACACGCCAAGCATCGCCAGATAGACGCTGCCGGAGACAGGATCGCGGGCGGCGACATACTCGCCAAGCGTGCGGTCCTGAAGGGCGACGGTAAGCAAGATCTCGGCGGCAACCAGCAGACACAGCGCAAGTAATCCGGCCCCGAGGCTGGCAAATACATTGGCATGAAGACTGAAACGCCTCATGACAAATCGCGCCGACACAAAGATCGCTGCAAACATGAACGGCATTTCGATGAGTTCCGCCAACCGTTCGCCAAGGCGGGGCACAAGAAACGGCACACGGATCAACCCCAGCACAAAGCCCGCACCGAACACCAGTGCGAAGTAGGCGATGCCGGTCTTTAACGTTTTCGTGAAAAGATCAATCATCTACTGATCTTCGGCCCCCGAGGGCGAGCGACCTCAAACAATTACCGCCTAAATCGGACGTCACAGTTGAGGGCGGCAGTTTCGAGTCTCGGCCGAATTGAACGACAAGATCGGGGCTGCAATGTCATCTCAAATCAATCTCCTCCGCCTCCATACACACCGTCCGACCCGCTCGTGCCCCTGTGTTCAAGCACAGCCGGCAGTGATGGAGACGATGCACCAACATGCGCAAGCATCGCAATATCGTAGCTAAGTCCGTCCAGCTCGTTCGTCCACAACTGCCGGCCGGTTTGGGCGTCCAGGCAAAACAATCTGCCGTACGTATGAGCGAAAACGCGCTCGCCCTCGACCAGGAGAGTTACGAATCGGTCTCCCGAAACACTGAACCCACCTGCAAGCTTGGTCCCCCAAAGTTCTGTGCCATCGTGCTTATTAAACGCGACCACATGACCTTTAACGCCAATGAAAAGTATGTCTGAAGTGTTCATACGCTTGAATCCGCCCCGCCCTTAAGATGACGTAGGCTAACACCGCAACTAAAAACTATGAATATATCAAGAGCCAACGATCACAAAGTCGCTGTTTCGCCTGCACGTCCCTTGAATTGTCCCGCGGCATGTGGGCGTAAGGATGCTACTCCGCGAGCAGTGCTTGTACTTTCTTGACAACCTTGTTTGGGGTCGGATACCAAAAACGGTTCGTGTCGATAACCTTCTCGTCGTCAAGATACACACTAAACTCGCCAAGTCCGCCTCTGACCGTTTCTACCGCTACGTCGTCTTCTTTTCGCAGTTGGGCTGCCACACGGGAAGCCATCATTTGCTTGATCGGTCAAACCGCACAGTAGTGAATTGAGACTTTTTTCACCCAGTTACTCTCCTTTTCGGAAGCGAGCCAGCCATGCCGTGCAACCATCTTGGGCTGACTGAATAAATAAAAACGGAGATTGAATCGCGACAAACAAAATCATCCACCCAGCAAACGCCAGCCACGAATCATTAGGAGTGAATTTCAGCATCAGGGCCGAAGCCAGCATCGAGCCCGCCAAAACGACGGCTAAAGTAATAATCGTTCGACTTGTTTTGTTCATTTTACGCCTCTAATAAAGTTAAAATCATTCAGCTTACTTGGATAATACCAAAGCAACGCTGAAAAGGTCGCAGCCGCCGAACCTTGTATTGAGCCGCCGTGCGCGGCAAAGCGACAAATGGCAGCTAAAAATACGCTCCGAAGTAACTCGCCGTGAACATCACAACGTGCGTCAGCGCGTGAGCGATCATCGCCGATTCAAGCCCTGTCTTCCAATACAGATAACCCGCGATCAAGCCGAAAACTGAGTTTGAGACGATAACGAATAACGTCAAAGCGAGCGTCGGTTCGGGAAACAACATAAAAGCGATCGGCAGATGACCGATGGCGAACACCAGCGATGAAACCAGGATCGCGCCGACAAAGAAAACTGGCTTCGGCTGCCCACGTCCTTTTTGGAAAAGCCGCCACGCCGCCCACACAAGCAGGCTCATCAATCCCCAACGCAGCAACAACTCTTCTATAATTCCGCCGTAAAGCAGGCGCGTCGGCAGCGGAAGGATCTTGCCGTACTCGCTGAGCCGCGCCAAAACTTCAGGCGCTAAGAACGGTTTCAAAACGGCAGCGCTTAGAACAAGAGAAACGCCGCCCGCAATGCCGCCAATGATGCCCGGAATGATCTGCGGCCTGAAGGCTGATACCGAATCGCCGCCGCTCGCCGCCGCCTCTGCCACCGGCGACGACAAACCGACTCTTGAAGCAAGAACAACCCCGACCAGAACTGCAACTGACAAAATGATCGCCTGCTGGATCAAACTCAGAAGTTTCAACACCGGCATCGGCGGGATCTCTCTTTCCGCCGGAATCGGCAAGATCGCTAATAGCGCATCCAGGTCAACCAGCAAAAACGAGAGAATTCCCGCCAGGCCGGCTAACCATAGGACTAAAAACAATCGAGTGTTGAAACGCATATGGTCCAAACTGGATTCGATGTGGCTCAACGATCGAGATGACGTTGAGCCAAACCGCCGCCAAGCCAGTTTGAATTTAACGGACAAAGTGAAAAGAAAGTCACCGCCCCGCGCCATCAAGTCCGAAAAAATGTCCCGCGGCGCCTCCGGTCCCGGTTCTAGCCGTAGCGTTGCTCAATGTGCAATTTGCCATCGTTTGGTTCTTCGTCCTGGACCGGAGGTTGAATCTCCCGCAGGCGCTCAAGACGGTGCTTGGGCTTCATATCGTCCCAATCGTCCGCGTGGGCCTCCAACAATTGTTGGGCGTTGGATAACTTCTCAAAAATCATATCTCCCCACTGCTCTGGGCTCCCTTGGTATGCCCTC
This sequence comes from Pyrinomonadaceae bacterium, assembly GCA_046154245.1. Taxonomy (GTDB): domain Bacteria; phylum Acidobacteriota; class Blastocatellia; order Pyrinomonadales; family Pyrinomonadaceae; genus OLB17. Next base: position 49,993 of record JBJXFZ010000057.1, on the reverse strand, counting down.
CGTTTAAGATGCTGTTCAAGTTCACTATATAGCTCGGCCTGGTGCTTCCAAACATGAACCTGCTGAACGTGAGCTGCCGCTTCTTTGAGCGACAATGTGCAAAGTCGGAGAGGTAGATAATCAACCCCGGTTTTGGCTTCGCTGTAGGCAATGCGCGATTCTTTCAGCTTCTCGAATCTATGGCGGAGTTCAGCAATTCCCTGCGGAATCAGTACGACTAAAGTGGCGACGAGAAAACTTATCCAGATCGCTTTGATGATATCAATATAGAGTTTGTAATACTCGATACGGCCAACGTCGGCTTGCTGTCCTTCAAGCCAGAAGATAAGTACTAGGACAAAGAAGGTTAAAATAACGGCTATGAGTAGTACTTTCGAAATGATCTTCTCAATGGTCATCATAATCACTCCCGATATGTGATGCAGGCATAACTTCTTCTTAACACCGGTACCGTTGATAATTCGGCAAATCGCGGCGGGTTATCAACAGCGCGCTTTCACGCGGCTTTGTTGACACCCAGTGCAACGCGCCTAACGATACGGATCACGTGGTCGCCCCGAGCGATCAACCACTTCAATAAACTCAACTCGGCGACTCACGTGCATCCGCTGGTTCGTCGCTTCCATTTGGATCAACACGACGTGTCACCACAAGACTCGCATCGCCTCCTGTCATCGTGTACTCGCCCGGTTCCACAGGCAAAACATAAGAGCGTTTTCCATTCTTGCCAACCTTGGAACCCGCCGGTTGACTTTTCTATTCGCCGCGCGTTCTTTCCTCCGCGAGTGTCCAGTTGGGAGTCACAGTTTGGGCAAAGCAATCTGAGCATGTGTGGACGGTTGTCTGAGTTATTCCCATCAATGTGATCAAGAATTGGTTTGAGTGATTCGCCGTTCCAGAGCAGCGGCTCAGAATGGAATGTGCAATTTGGGTTGTCGCATCGAATGGGGAGTGATGGAGACTGTTCGTCTCGCCACTTTAGATAGTGGCGGCGCACGGTGCCTCGATCTTCTCCGTGTTTAGAATACCGTAAGACGTCCTTACTGCGACGAGCCATGAATTCCAAAATCCTCCTTTATTGTCGACGAACGGTGGAACCGAGCCACCGTCGCGTGGCGCGGGCTTTGCTTCTTCCGCAAGGAGCGTGACATGCGTGAAGCGGTCGGCTTTAGTGATTTGTTATACGACTTATTCTGACCAAACCCCAAATTCATTTCCACTAGGCTCTGAAAAATGGAACCTCCGACCACCTGGAAACGAGAAGATATCTCTCACAATTACGCCCCCGGCAGCAACTATATTTTTCAACGTACTTTCAAGGTCATTGCTATACAAGACGATTAACGCACTACCATTTTCTGTCCTGGCGCTAAGCTCTCCCTTATAAAAGCCCCCTGCAATGCCCGAATTATCAAATGATATGTACTCAGGACCATAATCTTCAAAGGACCAGCCAAAGGTTTTCATGAAAAAAGACTTGGTAGCTTCAAGATCCCGAGCAGGAAACTCAACATAGTTTATCTTCTCGTGGTTATCCATAATATATTTTTAGTCGTGTAAGGTTCAGCATCAGCGGCGGCGCGCAGCGCCGTCCGCTGCATGCCATTGTTAGGTGGGGCAGTCGGCACGCCGCCGCCGACTTGGTCCGCTATGCGTCATCGTACGCTCTTTCCAGTGCCGCCACGTCGAGCTTGACCATTGTCATCATCGCGTCCATCACAGCCTGCACCTTCTTTGGGTTCTTGTCGCTGATGAGCTCCATGAAACGCGTCGGGACGATCTGCCAAGTGATGCCGAACTGATCGGTGATCCAGCCACACTGCAATGGAGTTGCGCCGGCGCTGATGAGCTTGTTCCAGTACTCATCAACTTCTTCCTGGTCTTTGCAGTCGACAAAGAGCGAGAAACCTTGGGAGAAATTGAAGTACGGGCCGCCGTTGTAGCCCATGAAGAACTGACCACCGATGACGAATTCGGCGGAAGTGATTGGGCCGTCCTCGCCAGTATGGGCAACATTCTTGATCTCAGAGTCCGGGAACGTAGCGGTATAGAACGCTATTGCAGCTTCGAGTTGATCATTGAACATCAGGAAAGGTGTCACTTTATTCATCTGTGTGTCTCCTTTTTTCAGGTTGTCGCCTAACGGTTCGGCTCACGGGCCGCAGGTCCCGTGCAGCCGTTTGTTAGACGGCAATTCGCATATTGACCGCAGCCGTCAATTTTTTTCATCCTTGAATCCTATGTGCCAATGAGTTCCGTCGCAGAATGGCTTATTTTTCGATCCCCCGCAGCGGCAAAGTGTATAGTGTTCCGTCGAAGCCCCTTCGCCTCGCGGCTGCTCGACAAGGTCGATGCCGCCTGTAACTGCATACGGGCCATCCTTTGTGACCGTCACCATAGGTTCTCGATCTTGATCTCGATGTTCGACATTATCGATCGTGTAACTAAGTGCTCCTGAGGGGCATTTTTTAATGGTGTTGATAATATCCTCGACGGTTGCCCCCTCGGGATCGATCCATGGCTCTTCATTTAACTTAAATACTGAGCTGAGATTGTCTGTACAGCGCCCCGCATGTGCGCAAATCCCACGATTGTCGTGAATCGTTATCTGTGTTCCAACGTAATCGTCACGTTTATTAAGTGTTCCATCTGTCAATTTCTTATCAGTGAAGCCGTTCGTTCCATGCGTACCATCACAAAAAGGTTTGTTATTTGAACCTCCACAGCGACATAACCCCACCCCGGTTATCGTGGCACAAGGATCGCCTTGAGATTTTTGAATATTTGGAATTACTCGTGGTGTGAGATCGTTAAGCAAATAATACGGGCCGTTCGGTAGGCAGGCGATCTTTGGTTTCTCTGTGCTCATTCTGATACCTCCATTTGTGTTATTTTACGTCTAACGACCGAATTATCGGGGCGCGCGCAACGCCATTAAGGACAAGTTGACTAGAAGAGCCAAGCTAACTCCCGCTCCGGTTGAATGAGTTGTTAGGCAACGGAACGGACTGACTCAAGTTCATTTAGGCCACAACCGCCTGGCCTTTCAAAGCACAAAAGGCGCAGTGTAACTCGGCACCTGACGACCCGTGAATCAAGACACGTGCGGCTTTAATCGACCGCATCGGCCCGAAGCTCCATCCGAACGCCGTCGGCGTCCGAATCATGGCCCAATAGCATCGACCCATACAAAGCTGATCAACGACGCGGGACTTCCTTCATCAGGCGATTACTATGGATTCCGTATCAGCAACGTTACTACCCCCGTCACACCGGGAACTTGCGAAAACTCGAGAATGGCTTTCCCAAGATCAGCGTGGGTATTTGCCCCAACATGCACAACCCAGCCCATCGCAGCTATCCTTCCGATCACTATCTGTTTAGCGTTCATTAAGCTAAATTTCAGGGCCTCTTCTTTCACGCTGAATTCACTTTCAATCAGGATCAAGCTTCCAACCATGTCGTTTCCTCCTAGAACGGTTAACTTCAGTAGATGTGGCCTAACTACTTATTAACACCAGCGCCGTTGATAATACGTCCAGGACCGGATGTTATCAAGTCCTCGTTATGCCAGAATCGCCAAAGCTCCTTGACCAGATTAGAAATCTGATCCGTTTGAAGCACTTGAGCTATAAGACTGAACGGGCATATGTCGGTTACATCCCCTCTTCGGGGTTACGCAGGATCGATCCTTACTTAGTCTTAGTTGCGGACGTTTTTCAGACTGATGGCTCTTTCAGGACTGAGAGATCCGTACTCGCTACATCTGTCCCGGCTGTCGCGCCGCTGAAGAGTTGCGTTAGGCTCTTACATAAATTCTTGTCATTGACTACGTAAAAAGTGCCGCCCCTGCCATTTTGTGAACTGCTGCACTTCTGCCCGGGGTTGTTGTAACCGACCCGGAGCGCGCCCTGCTGATTTTCATCGCCAAAAATTGACAGAGGTTTTGCCGGATCTTTTGAAATTCCGATCTTGGCATGGTTACTGTTTTTACCATTCTCACCGATAACGTCTATCTGTACGCCATCCCACGAACCCGTAAGTGCGATATCAACATCGCCCGGTGTGCCAAGCCCGGCATCCCAGCATCCCGGAATGTCACCGGCCTTTGTAGAATATATCTCGGGAGACGCCCACCAGCTGACCACCCGCAATGGCAGGCCGCCTAATTTTGCGGATATCATCTGCCACGGCGGCACGGCCAATGATGAAGGTTTGGAAATAATTTGCACCCCACTCGAAAGGGTCGCGGTAATGACGTCTTTGCTCGCAGATTCCTTGCCCAATTGCTGTACGAGCGCCTGAACATCAGCAGGTCCGCCATTGTTACAAAGGGCGGGCTGCTTTGGGTCGGTTACGACACTGGCATTGGCCAAGCCCTTCAAAACATGCACCAGATCTTTTTTTGTGAGTTTAAGTGCAAAAAAATGTTGTGCCACCTCAACATCGTCATCGTCAATGCAACCCAGAGTGTTGTAATCAAGCTCAATCAATTTGCCTTTCTTATCTTTCAGTTTCTTTTTGACAGCATTGATGGTCTTTTGGCTGTTGCGTGAAATCAAATGATTGCCCGAAGCCGGCCAGGATGGCGTTGAAACCTGGAGAACAAATCCCTCGCCGTCTTGATTCCACGCCGCCATCCCTTTTGAGTGACCAGCCGGGGCACCTTTGGTATCAATCGGGTTGGCATAGAACTGATCGTTCCAAAGAATATAGAAATAACCGGGCATATGATAAACCTGTGCGAAAGTTGCACCCAATGGGTCGGTCAATGTCGCACCGATCGGACCCTTTCCTTTGACAAGTGTTGGCTTATCGCTGGTTGCAAAGACATATTGCTGGCTTATTCCCTCGGGATAGTCCTCGACGGTTCCGCTGAATATGCCGGGCGTGCCATAGGGCGGCACCTTTCCGTCATCCCACCCGGGAAAGGAACCATCGTTGAATTTGTACGCAAACATCCAGTCGACAGGCTGATTGGGGCCTGCTAACGGAGCTGGTGGTGGTAGCTTTTTATCAGTTGCCATTTGTTTCTCCTTTTTTTGAAGGGGTTAAGAATTCGTCGAACTTCACGTGATGCCATTACTTCTTATGCCAGATGGCTTATGGGCTCTTAGGCGGTGGCAGCCCCGGCGAACGTCGCCTCGGAAGTGTCGGCCCGTTCCGCATAACGCCCGGCACCAGCGGCGCACACGAACCGCGGCCGGCGGCAAGCCTGCATAAGAGACATGCTAATCGGGCGTCCGCTGCATACCTTTGTTCGGCAACGGGCAGCTATCTTCCAGTATTGACGAATTGAATGCAGTCGCCCTGATTCTCGAACCTGCGGGGGCTGGTAAATGTCGTCCACCCGCCGTTCTTGCACTGATTTACATTCGTAGGTGCCAACATTACGCCGAATTTGAACACCGTCCCAAAGCCGTTTGCGCCGCCCTGGAGTGTCGTTCCATAGAAATTGCCGTCTGTTCCCTGCACTAACTCGCCGGACGGAAGTTGTCCGTCGATGCCGTTGAAACTAAAGAGCGTAGTGAGACTGCCGCCCGAGGTGATCGTGAACACCGTCCCAGCATTCCCTGAACCGCCGCGTTCAGCTGTCCCGTAGAAACTGCCATCGCCACCCTGAACCAGCCCAGCATAAGGATTCGCCCCATCGTCGCCACCACTGAACATGTGAAGCGTGGTCAGGCTACCCCCGGACGTAATTTTGAACACCGTTCCTGCATCATCCAATCCGCCAAAATAGGTCGTTCCATAGAAAACGCCGGCGCTGTCTTGCACCATCTCGCCGAACGGACGCGAACCGTCGCTGCCGTTGAAACTGTGGAGTGTGGTGAATGTGCCGCCGGATGTGATTTTGAAAACCGTCCCAGAGTCGCTTGCGCCGCCCTGGTTTGTCGTTCCATAGAAAGCGCCGTCGCTGCCCTGCACCAAATCCCCTTCCGCACTTCTGCCGTCGCTGCCGCTGAAACTGTGGATTGTGGTGAGGCTGCCGCTGGAGGTGATCTTGAACACCATCCCGAAGCCGTTTGCGCCGCCCCCGTTTGTCGTTCCATAGAAATTACCGTCGCTGCCTCGCGCCAGCCCGGAATACGGGTACGCGCCGTCGCTGTCGCTGAAATGATGGAGCGTGGTGAGGCTGCCGCTGGAGGTGATCTTAAACACCGTCCCTAGTCCGTTTGCCCCGCCAAGGAGAGTCGTTCCGTAGAAATCACCATCGCTGCCTTGCGCCAGCCCGGCGTAGGGGCTCGCTCCGTCGGCGCCGCTGAAATCGTAGAGCGTGGTGAGGCTGCCGCTGGAGGTGATCTTAAACACTGTCCCAAGTCCGCTTGCCCCGCCCTCGGAAGTCGTCCCGTAGAAATCGCCGTCGTTACCCTGCACCAGCCCGGCGATTGGGGCCAAGCCGTCAGTTACGTTGAACGTATGCAGGATAACCGGATTCGCATGTACAGTCGCGATGCCGAAGATTGCTACGGCTACCAAAAGAAGCGCGCCCAAGAGCCCGCGTGAGCGTGGCGATTCGATAAGAGAAGCGCGATGGGAATGGGTGGTTTGGTTGGACATGATTTTTCCTTTCTGTCTGCGCGATTTGCCGCTTTGTAACCTTGAAGTTGCCTAACATTCATTCCAAATGAGAGTAGCTTCGTCCTTATCGGTCATTCTTGCCTCACTGCGCAATCGAACGATCCGCTTCAGCCGCCGGAGAAGCCGATCGGCTGTACGCGATTGTTAGATCGCCTTCTGCGTTCAGTTGCCACACTTCACTCGAAGTAACACCAAGCCAAGAGCTAAATATGGCACCATTAAGAATACGAGGAGTGTTATCAACCCACGCGAGTCTTCAGGGGAGGCCGCACGCAAACGCTTCCACCGACGCAACAAGATTAGGATGACAAACGGGAATGGCAACACAGCCGCTACGACGCGATATCCGATGGCACTGGTGACGATACTAGCTTGCGTACAAGCCGCGTCTTGAATCGGCGCAGAGAGCTGGGACAGAATCGTAAGTGCTCCATCCGCGGCAATGTAGGCCATCAACCCGGCCACGAAGTTCACACCGAGCAGAACACTCTGAGCCGCATCTCGCGGCATTTTTACAGGGAAGCCCGGTACCGCCGTGCTCTCTACGTCCGAGTCCGCCGGCGCCGGCGCTCGGTCAAGCACAAAAGCTGATATAGCCGCCACAAGCCCAAGACCGAGGAATTGGTTTACCTGTCCGAGCGCGTCGCGAAGGTTATCAATGAGAATCGTCGTTGGGTCCATGTGGGTTCCCTTAAGGTCGCCAATCTAACTACTTATTAACACCAACGCCGTCGATAACACGCCCAGAACCGACATTATCAAGTCCTCGTCATGCCAGAGCCACCGAGGCTCTTTGACCAAATTAGAAATCTGCTCGTCTGAGGCAACTCAGATAAATGACCGAGCGCTCGTCATTGGTTATATTCCAGAGTACACACGTTTTGCGCTTTTGCGTTCAGCGCCTTACTACTTGATTTCCCGCAACGCTTGGTTGATCACTTCCTTAACGTCTTCACGTTTCTGTTCAGCCAGCGCCGTTTGCAAAGCCTGTTTAGATTTATCCCCACCCATCGCGGACAATGCCTTGGCGGCACGTGTCTGATATTGTGCGGTTAATCGGTCGAGATAAAGATTGACAAACTCCTCTTTCGGCAATGTTGGTTTAGACTGCGGGTGCGTTTTGCTGTATTCGACCAGCTCATCATGGCGCTTTTCCAGTTCGCGCTTATAGAGCTCGCGGTTTGCCGGCGCAACGCCTTTAAGCAGCGTGCTGATCATCAAAGGCTCCAACTGGGCTCGATATTTAAGGACGTTTTCAAGCTGGTTTTCCTCACATTCTTCGCACTCGAGCCAGTCAACCATCGCGACACGCGCTGCTTCGCTTTGCGCCGGATCCGGTGGTGTTGGCGGCGTTGGTGGTTTGTCATCCCGGCGACAGGCGACTGAAATCAGCCCAAGCGACACTAAAAATGAAATAAGCAAGGTGGTTAATGTAAGTTTGATCGTTTTCCTCATGACTGTTCTCCCGTTCTAATTAGTGAGGCACGCTGTCGAGAATCAGAGCCGGACATATTGCGCTACTGACGTTCGGCAGGCACGTTTCGGTAGGACCGACACGATTGCCATTGGCATTCAACATTGAGGTCGTGTCCGTATTCAATCGAAACGACTGAGCGATCGTAAACTGATTTCGTGTGCCCGGTCCTCCACCCCACATAATATTGTTGTTACCAAAACCGGCGACGCCATTCACGTGTCCGTTACTAGCGGATGGCCGCAAACCGTAGGCATGGCCGATCTCATGCGGCAATGAACCCAGGTTTGCAGTAGTGCCGATAAAGTTCATATTGCGATCCACCCCACAATTAACACCTGTAAATGCGCTGTTGACGTAATAGATATTTAATCTACTCGCGGTATAAAAGCCGCTGCCCTGCAAAGGCCCTGCCGCTCCCGGACAGCCGGTGCCGATGGCGGCAACAGCCGCAGCATTACCCGAAACATCGTTGAATGTCGGGTTAAATTGAATGCCACTGTTGTTCTGGTTATAGAGCAGATTGGCATTAGCAAAATCGTTTTGTGCCACTACCAATTGGGCATTATTTGCAACCCAGACACTGACCGGAACAGTAATTATGGGCTGTAGATTGACGGTATGCGTATCGCCTATCGGATCCGTCCAGGTCGTGACATTCGGTTCATATGACATCGCATTGTCATCCGAAAACACAGACACCGTCGATCTGCAAGAACCATTCGAAAGAATATTGCCCATACTGGCTGTAGCGGCGGTACGCGTGAACAAGTCGTTGTTACACGCGCCGGTGCGATCATCCAGCATAGCGATGGCGGTATCGCCAGTTGTGTTATTGGTCAGGCGCAGTTTGTCTTCCAATCCCCTACGGCAAGGGATCACGTAATACCGGGACCGGAACCTATTAACCCGAAAATCCCCAACATATTGCGAGATATCAATACCACCGGAACCGTCTGCGTCATTACGACTGTCGGCCGCAGATTTATCGGCGTCGCTTTCCTGGGCTGCGGCGTCAAGCTTTTCCACGGCCTTTGGCGTTACAAAACCCACAGGCACTTTGCCATCCATTTCCACCGGCAAACCGGAAATTCTGACTTCGCCCGAACCGAGCGCGATTTCACCCTTGTCGGTAATCTTGGCATCGCCTTTGATTTGCAACTGAGCGAGGTGTTTCTGAGTTAGACCCTCAAAGCGTAAAGTTGCTCCTTGAAATCTAGTTTTGTCGATATTGATCCGCCAATCAATATATGGCGGCCCCGGGCACCCAGGGCAACAGTCAACAACCTCACATCCTACCGGAATTGGAATCTCCTCCAAAAAGCCGGGGATTTCAATGAACTCTTCCGGACAAAACCGATAAAAAAGGTCCCAGTGTATTGCCATTGTTGTTGACGGAACCACCAACAAAACTGCAACGAAAACAAGTGGCCTGAAATAACGCATACTCAACCTCCGTTTTTTTTAGCAATTTATCCGGAATGATTCAGTTCGATACTATTGTGAAGAACTATTGACTAAACAATTCCGGTGATAAGGCTTTTATGCGAACCGATTATATGACAATCTGGAGCTGTGTCAACCGAAACGCTGCGTTTGTGTGACAGCCTTGCTTTATGACGAAAGATCTTCCGCCGCCAGAAGTCATGCCGCCTAGGTTTCGGGAATTTCCTCGCGATGAGCAATTTGCTTGACTTGATGAGTTCTCCGAGCTATTGGACCGACACCGAAAGCGTGACTATGCAGCGTGTTTGAGAGCGTGTTCCGGCCACTCAACGCCCAGCACCAGCGGCGGCGGCGAGCTCCGTCCGGTGCATGCTGTTGTTAGGCCCATGCCTCAAGGTAGCGGCGCTAGCGTAGCCGTTGCCAGAGACCGTGGTGCACGCCGCCCTGGATATAGATGGCGAAGGTTCCATGGCCCGGAATCTCCATTGGCGGATGGGCTACCTCGCCGCCGGCCTCTACCGATGCTGCCAAGGCCGATTCGATGTCGTCCACCAGCCAGTAGGGCCGAACCACCGGCTGCTCGGTCTCGTGCATGGGCGCCCGCACGCCCACCAATCCGCCACCCGGCAGAGGGGCCGTCCGTGCGCTGCCAAGCCCGGCGTCCGGCTCGCCGAATTGCACCGAATGCGCCGCGGCGTACGCAGCGCACACGGCGTCAACGTCCTTGGTCACGATCTCGAGGTAGTGGATCTGCATCTGTCTTGCGCTTTCAGTTGTCGATTCTTTCCGCGGTCGAGCTAACGGTTGAGACGACGCGGGGCGAAACCGCCTACACGCAACTCTGAGTTAAACGAAAAACCTACATAACAAAGTCGCTGCCCCGCGCCGTCCGCGTCCATTGAATTGTTCGGCGCACATGGGAACAAGTAAATTTTGCGAGAGCCAAAGATACCATTGCCATCAGTTTTTCTCTGGAATTTTGAATCCTAAATATGTGCCGGCACTGATTCCCTGTAATGCAAGCAAGGTCGCTCCGAGTTCCGGCATGGATAATCGTTCCCATACTGAAAAAATAAAGATAAAACCTAGCACGATTGTCCACACGAACATCTGGAAACGATGGAAACTAACTCCATGAGCGTCATTGAGTACGTCCTTTAGAAAGCCCTGTGATTCTCGTGGAGCTGTTTTCGCAGATAGTTCCTCAATTTGTTCTTCAACCAAATCAAGGCGAGTTTGTTTCGTTGTCCTAGTTTTTTCTAATTCGCTCAAGTTAGCGGGCGGCGGGACAGTTGCTATTTGAGCATCAAGCGCAGCAATATCAGTTTTAAGTGTTAGCTGTTCCGCTCCTAAGCCGCTACGCTGATTTGCAGTTTCTTCTTGTTTGCCTGCATCAAGAACTGCCGAACCGAGCGCAGTCCCGGCACCAATCCCAATCAATGAAAGAACTGTTGCGGTGATGGTGTCGTCTGCGCCCGTAATTAAGAGTATGAATAGGAAAGAGGCGATAACCCAGAAAAACCAAAAAGCCATCTGACATCGGGCGAGACTAAAAGGCTTCTGTTTATCGGCTGCCGCTGGCTGTTCTCCGTAGTCCCGTACGATATTGCTCCTTTTTGCTAACCGCAGAATAAAGTAAAGTAGAACTGCAAGCCCGCCAAAATAAATCCAAAAAAGGTAGAGATTTACCCGGACAAGTTCGAATTTTTTATCTCCTTTTACATTCGTATCTCCTTTTGCACTCTTATCTTTTACATCGGTAGATACTGGATATTCATTTTCTAAACCGACACTAACAGCCGTTGGCCGCAGAAAAAATCCTCTGCCGAGTGAGGGCGAACCTAACAAATCCGCCCAGGCTTCATCCGAATCAGCATTGCGCTGGAGATGAAATTGTAGCTTCTCTTCGTTCGGCTGAAGCTCAACGGATTCTCGCACAATTCCCTTGATCTTTCTTCCGTCTAGGAACAAGGCAATCTCTTGTTCCTGACAGCCCTCCACCTTTTGCCCGGGCTGTTTCTCGTCTATGCAGTTAGATTGATTAACTAATTTTTGAAGATTCTCTACTTGAACAACTATGATGTCGCCAATCCCGGCACTGTTACGTTTCGGGTCGTTTTTATCCTCGTGCCCAAGCCGATAAACTTCTTTGACTCTTATATCGGAAAAAGGAGTTGGTGGCGGTGTTGGAGAAGGAGTTGGTGTCACGGCAGGAGAAGTTGTCGGTGAAGGTGTTGATGTCGGACTCTGCGCAGAGGCGGCGCTAAGGCTTGCTATGGTTATGCCGATGAGGATAGCTACTACTATCAGGATAGATGCTTTAAATGTTGCGTTGTTTCTCTTCATTAGGATCCTCCTTTGAGTTTTAAAAAGAAATTGCTCATGCTTTTCATAGCATTCATGTTCGTTAGTACTATGCGCCGAACTGCTTATTAATACCGGTACCGCTGATAATACGCCCAATCGCTGTGTGTTATCAATGATTATTTTTCAGAATGCGGCTCTTACGGGATGAACGGCGAGGGCTTGTTAACTTTTCCTGCCTCTTTGCAAGCCGCTACACAGGGCGCGCTCATTCGTCAGTGCGTGCTCGCCCAACAGCCTATCTATCTCGATCACTACTCTGTCTCTCAACCGACCTATCCGTTCCACGTACTCGTCATGTAACTGCTCCATTTCCCTAACCTCGTTTTCGGCCTCCCTCACCATCTCCACGTTATCCCCTTGCTCGCCGGCTCGATGAACATCGTCTAGTACTCTGGCAAACTTTTTTTCTGCCTCACCCTTTCGGTGATCGAGAAGGTGAATGGCATTGTTCAGCCAAGCCAACTGGTTGCTTAATAGCAGGCTTGAGGCGTTATTCTCGGCACCGCTCGTACCCAATTCATTGATGGCGTCGTCCAAACTGATCCGCATCACCTGCCGCGACGACACGTGAATACAACAGAGTCTCGCGCATGAGAGCCGCGCTATTCGCGCTTCGGGTGCATGCCGTTGTTAGCCCGCGTCCGCCACACGGTATTCTGGTAACAGAGTATATTTCGAGGGGATATACTCATTGAACCCGTCGACAGCTGATTTTCGGTTCAACAACCTCAGCGTATGCCATTTCACCGGGTTCAAGACCGGCTCGGCTTTCGTGAGATTAGACAGCACGCTATATTTAACTGCGACCTTCGGTATTAACATGTGCTCGGCATCAATGCCGTCTTCCGGTAGAACGATATAACAGCACGGGCGAGACTCAAGCAAACAGAACGCATGGAGATTAATGCCGAAATTTCTTTGCTGCCCCAGTTCATAACAAGCTTTAGCAAGGGCTTCATTTTCAGCAGGAACGGGTGTTTTGATAATGACGCGCTCACGCTGACAGATTACATCCTCACGGAAAACCCAAACCAACTCGGTGGGTAAGCCCTGACCGGATAGAAACTCCTTGAAATCATCCAAAGCCTCATCAAAGGAGGTATCAGTTACCAATTTTCCAGGCTCGATAGTCATTCGATTTGATTCGATCGAAGCCTAATTTATGATTAGGCGGCGTGGACTGGCGACGATCAAACAAGCGACTCGAATCCACCGTACGCCATCCGTTTAGCATCAAAACCTGAATTCGATGACTCGATCAAATCCGCCATTCTTGGGTCGGCCGCTACCTTCTCGTTTGCCAGATCACGTGCCTCACGAGAATCGAACACCACCCAGCCGAACACGATGGTTTCATCCTCCGTCGCAGCTACGAGATCGGTGAACGAGCGCGTTCCCTCCAGTTTCAAATCGTCACCGACATATTCCCTGTAGTCGAGTGCGCCATGTTCCTTCCAAATCTCTGCAGCCGCTTCCGCAACACGCTTGTATTCGCTTAGACGATCGCGCGGAACGGGAAAGACGAATCCGTCGATGTAATGTGCCATACCTGCTCCGATAGTGGTAATTGAATCTCGTGTTTTCAGCCGGATAACGCCGGGCCTGAGCTGCGGCTGAAAGCGGGAGCGACGCACGAGCGGACGCTGTAAGCCGTCAGCTCCAGGCCTTTGTTAGCTAGCGCTTGGCTAGTGCCCGTTTACCTCCCGAACTGAGTGAGCCCACACCTCGATCGATCGGCGAATTTCGTCGTGGTTGGGCTTCAACAGATCTAGGTTGGTGACAGAATGTCCTATATCACCGAGTTCAAATAGTCCGCCGATCACGCCACGCTCGACCAGGAATAACGTGGGCAGTCCAGCCATGGCGGCCATACCGGCCTCCACATGGTTCCAGGTGGTCGGCAAGAAAACGTCTTCGACACTCTTTGCTTCCTCCGTACCGCTGCGCCACTTTCCTTTAGTCACTTCAAGTTGGCGAAACGCGATGATCAAGGCACCAGAACACCCGATGAGAACACGACGCACTTCTGATACGGCCCCAACACTTGGGTAGTCTCCGCGCTCGACTGTAGTCGCGTCGATGTTCTCCTCCGCGAGAATCCATGTAACCTCTCGAACCAGTTCTTGTTGGAGCACGTTGAGAGTTCCCGGTTTGCTGATAAAAGCCTTCGGCCGCTCATCACTTGCCGATTGGGTTTCACGAGGAAATGTTTCAGGCCCACAATAGGTGCCATCCTCAGCGATTCGTGCAATCAAGCCCTTCGGTATGTTGCGTGCGCCGATGAAATTGGCATTAAGTAGCTTGGCTCCGCTAAAGTTGGCACCAAGTAGGTCGGCCTCAAAAAACGAAGCGCCGATCAGGTTCGTCCCCTTAAAGACAGTGTTATGTAATCGAGCTTGGTAGAAAACCGCCTCCTCAGCGTTGGCGCCTTTCAGCGAGGCTGCTGAAAGATCAGCTCTGTAGAAGTCCGCTCGCTTCAAGTTCGGGGCAACGCCACTGCTCTTGTCCCCCAGATACGCATTCCGGAGATTGGTGCGTTGGAGGTCTACTGACTCGAGTGATGAAGCGTAAAGCAGACCATCGGCCAGAAGCTTTTGAAAGTTTCCTGTTTCCGTTTCGCGTAGAAGGGCGGCTATGACGTCGACAGCCTCACGCGCGTACGGCGTGCCACCTTCGCCCAACTCAGTCTCTGGATCGAAGAAGCGACGGAGCAGGATCGCACCACCAAGACGCTGACGCTCAACCGCTGAGGAAAGAGAATCGAGCACTCCGCGAAATGCCTGCTGTGCTGCGAGCTGCTTGTCCCGTCGCGAGAGGTACTTGGTTACGGCAAGGACCGAACCGACGATCGCCACGAAGGCGGTGATGAGAGATGCTATATCTTTGAGGTCCATTTTGAGGTCCATTTGGAATCTCCACGACCCTATCCAAGTCTGTGACCAAATCAATGTCTCGATCGACTCTAGCCTGGCTAACTATTGATTAACACCAACGCGTTGATAATACTCACAGTTCCTCGTATTATCAAGGGCAATTCAGTCGGGACCAAGAGCATGCAAAAAAGCGAAACTGATCAATCAAGTACGAGGATCTACGGGCTCGAAACAGCTCGGCGACAGATGACCATGATGTAACCCGAGATGTGACCCGAGATATGACCGACATGCAGCCAAATTTTATTCCTCTTGATTTTGTCGAGCTTGCGCCGGACGAGCAAGAGAGACGCGCCGGTGAGTTTTTTGATTTGCTAAATCGACGCCGGACGGTGCGCGAATATTCGGATCGCGATGTTCCGTTTGAGCTGATCGAGAAGGCGATCGCGACGGCAGGCACGGCGCCGTCGGGGGCAAATATGCAGCCGTGGCGGTTTGTGGTCGTAAGGGACAAGCAAATAAAACGCAAGATCCGCGAGGCGGCGGAAAAGGAAGAACGCGAGAGCTATCACGGACGCATGAGCGAAAAATGGCTCAGGCGCCTGGCGCCGCTTGGCACCGACGAGCACAAACCTTTTTTAGAAATCGCGCCCTATCTGATCGTCGTTTTTCGCATAAACTCCGTTACCGAGGACGGCGAAACCGAGCCGACATATTACTCGCAAGAGTCGGTCGGCATCGCCGTCGGCATTTTGCTCGCCGCGCTTCACAACGCAGGTTTGGCGACCTTGACGCACACGCCGAGCCCGATGAAGTTTTTGCAGGAGATACTTGGCCGCCCCAAAAACGAGATTCCCTTCGTGCTGATACCGGTCGGCTACCCGGCGGACGATGCAAAGGTTCCGGACATAAAGCGAAAACCGCTCGATGAGATAATGGAGATAGTTTAGCGTTTCCCCGCCGACAGTTTTTCCCTAAAGCGAAGATAATCTTCGGCAGTTTGCCGCGGCCGCTCGAGCATCGGTGCATGTCCGATCTCGTTCATGATGATCACCTCGGAATTTGGCAACAGGGCGTGCAGCACATTCGCCGTTTCGACGTGTATCAGCCGGTCGCGTGTTCCCCAGACGATCAGCGTCGGCGTGGCGAGACCGCTGACGCGCTGCTCGACAGAATCGGCAACGATCTGCTCAAAGATCCGCTGCTCGAGCGTAAAGTTCCGGATCCGCTCTTGGGCAAACACATCCAATAAGGGCCGCGGGACAAACGGCGGATCGCTCATCACAAGCTCAAACAGCCTCGCAAACTCGTCTTCATTCCTGACCAGCAGCGGATTTTCGCCCGTTTTATCAAATGTCGTTCGCAGCTCGCTCGGCGGCGCCGACCAAACTCCGGCGGGGGCGAGCAACCACAGAGTTTTGACCTCGCCGGGATACATCGCCGCGTAGCTCAGTGCGATCTGACCGCCCATCGAACTGCCGCCGACGTGCACCGCGTTTACCCCTAACGCCAGCGCCAACGTGTGAATTCGCTCCGCTTGGGCCGTCGGCGAATAATCGGCGTCAGGCGGATGTGCGGACTCGCCAAAACCGATGTGGTCCGGGATGATGACGCGATATCGTGGCGTCAAAGAGGCAGCTACGCGGGCAAAATTGTCCTTATTTGCACCAAAGCCGTGCAGAAGCATCAACGGTTCGCCTTGTCCGCCCTCGAGATACACATAGCGTGTGCCGTCCGGCAGCGCGATCTCTTTGCGGACAAGCCCCGAGCGCCATCGATCAAGATCGACAAATGCACGCGTCGCCGTCTCAGGCGCGAGATAAATAAATCCGATGGCCAACGCCGCAAAAGCGACAACGGCGCATCCGAGTATCCCGATGATTTTTACTGCCTTACTCATTTTGGCGATCGCGTTAAAAAGGGCCGCCTGTGCGGCCCAACAGATTCAACCCTGACAGACGTTTACGGCTTGATAACGTAATCCGGCCAGCACGAGGTCGGATTAAGGTACTTCTCGAGAAACTCGATAGCCGCCGAATCGAAGTTTACGGCTGCGGCTCGACCGCCTTCTGGGTTTAGGATCTTGCCAATGTGATCGCGAACGGCGTCGAGATGATAGCGAGTCGCTTTGTCCGAGGAGCGCGCCGCCGCGGCACCTGCCGCCGCACTGATCGCACGAAGCTCGGCGCGGTAGAATGCCCGCTCATCACCGCTTGTAACAAACAGTGCAGCAAATCCGGGCGGCAATCCCTGCGGTGCCGTTTGTGCCGCGCCGTTTATCTTTGTGTTCGCAATGTCGAGGTACGAACGCTGCAAGTTACGCCTATAGGCGTCGATCGTAACTTTCGGTGCGCTTAGCTCGCCCCAAACGCCGCTGCGAACATCGGCCAGAAAATCTGCCGCGTTGTAAGCCGCGTTTCCGTCGAGCGTTTGCTGCTCGATCAGGCGAGCAAAACGCGAACTCGACAGTAGATTGTTCAACACGCTGTTCTGCGCGTTTCTCACGCGGTTTAGCGCTCCGATCGGCTCGATCCGTCGCAGGATCTCTTTGTCGATCGCCCACATCGGCGTCGCAAAAGCGTTGTCGCTCAGGAATTTCACTGCCTCGGTCTGACGAGCCTTTGGCAGCAGTTCAAATCTGACGCCGTTTTGCCCGATGTGTTTTTGCTGCGTGCTATAGCCGCCGACGATCGCCGCGACGTGATTCATCTCGAGCGTCCACTGCCCCAACATGCGGCCGTAAAGTTCGGTCAGGTCGTTGTAAGGCTCGCCTCTTTCGGTTGAAGTCGCGGGAAAGAGCAGCTTCGAGATCCGTTGTAGGTTCTTTACGCCAAGGGCAGAAGATTTGACAGCATCGGCGTCACCGACCGCCTCGGTCAACTCGCCGGGATCGCTGCCTGCGGAACCGGCGGTCGAAAACCGCAACCACGGCGTGGTGTCCTGGACCAGCGCCCATTCGTTGAGCGTGGCCAACTCGGCGTCGGACGTTTTGGCAGTCGGGATCGGCTTGTAGCCCCACATCGTGGCCCAGACATCGTACGGGCCGATGCCCGGAACCAAATCCTCGACATCGATGTTGTCCTCGGGCTGCGCGACATAGTTAAATCGCGAATAGTCCATCAAGGTCGGCGTGTGGCCCATCTTTTTGACCCACTCGCGATCGCGAACTTTATCCTGCGGATAGGTCGAGCTGGCCTTCATGTTGTGCTGAAAACCGAGCGTATGGCCGACCTCGTGTGCAACGACGTATTCGACGAGCGTGCCCATCAGATCGTCGGGCATCGGCAGACGGTGAACGCGCTTATCGATGGCGCCGGCCTGTAGGAAATACCACGAACGCTGGAGGTTCATGATGTTGTGATACATCTGAATGTCGGACTCGATGATCTCGCCCGTACGCGGGTCGTTTACGTGAGGGCCGGTTGCGTTCTCGATCGTCGACGGCAGCCAGCGAACGACCGAGTATCGGGCATCCTCGGCGTCGAACTCAGGGTCCTCTTTTTTCGACGGCTGCATCTTCGCGATGATCGCGTTCTTAAAACCCGCCGCCTCGAATGCCTTTTGCCATTTCTCGATGCCGCGTTTTGTGAACGGTACGAGCCATGCCGGCGTTGCACGGTCGATGTAGTAAACGATAGGTTTCACGGGCTCAGACATCTCGGCGTTCGGATCTTTTTTCTCGAGCCGCCAGCGCGTGATGTAACGACGCTCCTGCGCACGATGCTCGGGACGGCCGTAGTCCATGTTTGCGATCGAAAAATAGCCGACACGCTCATCGAACAGCCGCGGCATCATCGGATTCTCCGGCAGTTTGACCATGCTGTGATGAAGCACGACGGTCGCACTGCCCGCGTTCATGCCCGAGCCGATAAATGGATTTGGCGGCGGCGCCGGCGCTCCGGCCGGTGACGGCATTCGAGTATAGGTTTGGGTTGCTTGAGCCTCGATATTCGTCGGGAACGGCGAGATACGCTCGATGTACGAGCGCGTCGCGTCCAGCGTTGTAGCGTTTAGCCGCTGGCGTGCACTAAACTCGAACACGTCGGTCGTAAACAAACGCCCGACCTCGATCACCGCCGTGTCGTTGTTCGGCCCCCACGCCGCAACCGGAAACGACATAAGGATCGTCTCGTGATTAGCATTCTGCACGGCCTCGGCAATCGGGAGATTTGGATTCGAAACGACGCTGTAGTTGACGTTGCGTAAGAGGATCTTGTTCTCGTTCATCTCCCAACGGACAACCCGTCGCCCAAGCGCCTGGCCGCCGTAACCGACGCCGAGCGTCGTCTTGGCTATCTGCGTTACCCAAAGAAATTCCTTGTTGAGTTCCGATTTCGGAATTTCGTAGTAGTACTTGTCCTTAACGCGATGAACCTTAAAGATGCCGTCTTTCGACTTTGCGTCTTTTGTAATGACCTTGTCATAAGGCTGCGGGTCGGTCGAGGGCGGCGTCATCGATGGACGCGGCGCGCCGGCCGCGGGCGTCTCCGGCGGCGGATCCTGAGCCATGACGGTAGCTAAACCGGCGGTAAACACAAGACACGCTACGAGTAAACTAATCCCAAATCTTTTCATCACATCTCTCCTTAATGTTTGATTGAATCTATTTATAACACTGCGGAGGCACGTCATTCAAGAAGTAGCGCGAATCGATTAAATGTTAAACTACGTCCCGGAGATCACTCATGGCCGAATTACTGACCAAAACACGGATCGACCACTTAGGAAACCGTCTCGGAAAAATGATATTAGCGATGATGATCTTCGGCTTCTCGATCTATATCGCCGTGATTTTTTTGAGGCATACGAAATCGTCATCGGCACAATCCGTGAAAAGCTATCTCTGGAACCTACAGGAAGACCGGCAAAATCGACTACGTCTATCTCTGATAAGTTGCGAAGAGAAAGCATTAGGCTTAGCCAAGTTCAGGACATTGCCGGTTGCAGACTTATCGTGGCGGATATAGCGGCTCAGGATGCGACAGTTGAATTGCTGAAAGGCCTATTTGAAAACATCGCTGTGGTCGACCGTCGCAAGCAGCCAAGCCACGGCTATCGTGCAGTCCACGCGATCGTCAAATGTCACGGAAGATTTATCGAGATACAGATTCGAACACAGTTTCAGCACCTGTGGGCCGAACTCTCGGAAAAATTTTCTGATGTTGTCGATCCGGCGATCAAATATGGTGGTGGCGACAAGAAAATACAATCTGTATTAATCAACGTTTCTGACCTAATTACAGCTTTTGAATCACTTGAAATTGAGTTTACCGCCAAGGTTAAAAAGTTATCGTCCAAATTGGGAGTAAGTGAGAGTGGAATCGCTGAAACTAGGGAATTCTCTGAGCTTCGGGAAGAACTGGATAAACTAAGATTAGTCCTATTAAGTGATCTAAATGATAATATCAAAAATGTGACGGAATTTAAGAGGTTGGCCAATGATATTTCTGATTGAATACGATCGTAATCGCGGCGATATCGTCTCGATTAAAAGTTTCGCCGACGACGAAAGACAGTCGGCAGAAGAGTCGCGCCTCCGAATGGAACTCGAACTCAATAGCCTTGGGACAGAGCATGAAGTAGTTCTTCTGGAAGCAGCGAGCGAAAGCGCCTTGCGACGCACCCACCGACGCTATTTCGAAAACCTCTCTGAGCTAGTGCTTTCGCACTCATAGTCTTTTACAGCATTCCGCGCTCTTTTACACGCAGATAAGTTTCGAGCAATTTTGGTGCGAGAGTTTGAGCCGTTACGTCGAGGGCGAGGCCGCCGAGCGTCTCGACTAGTCGGAGCGCCGATTCGCGTTGATGAATGATCTCTTCTGCGGCGGATTGTGTAAAGACGTCTTTGATGTCGCCCGGAGCTCGGCTGACAGCGGCGTTGAGATCGCGGTCACCGATGGTTGTGACGAGCGGCAAGTGACGCGGTCGCAGTAGCTTTAGCGAATTGATCAGATCCTTAGAACTGTCTTTATCGACGAGATCTGTGAGGATGACAACGAACGCGCGCTTTTTAGTGTTCGACGCGATGAACTGAAATGCTCGGGCGTACGACGGTTCGATAAGCTCAGGTTCGAGATCGTGAAGAGCCTCGAGCACGGCGTCGATGTGCTCGGGGCCGCGTTTCGGCGGCAGGTATTTGCGAACACGCCGCCCAAAAACAACCAGGCCGCAATTGTCGCCGGCGCGGGCACTCGCCGACATCAGTGCAAGGCTCGCGTGCAGAGCGGTGTCGAACTTTGTCTCATCATCGATGCGGCCCGTCATCAAACGGCCGGCGTCAAGAGCGATGATAACTGTCTGGTCGCGTTCTATCTGATATTGCCGCGTTGTGAGACGGTTTCGCCGCGCGGTTGCCGTCCACGAAATGTGCCGCATCTCATCACCACGAACATAATCGCGCATTGACTCGAATTCGCGTCCCTCGCCGCGTCTTACGGCTCTGCGCTGGATAGCGAGGAACGAACGGGCGCCGAGCGCCTTTAACTCCATCTCGCGTGCCCGGCGCATGTTCGGATAGACCTTTACGGACTCCGGCTCGCCCAACTCGGTCTGACACCATACGAGGCCGAGCCGCGAGCGAAACCGCACGGCCGTCCTTCCGAACGAATATCGGCCACGCCGCAGCGGCGTCAGGTGATAGTAAAATTCGGCGTTAGCGTGAGGGTCGAGAGTAAACTCAGCCTCGCGCGCCTCGTCGAGTTGCAGCTCCGACGGGTATTCGTCCTTTACACGCAGCAAAAATCTTCTATCCGTCGAATTGTCGAACCGCAGGCTGACCCTTACCGAATCGCGAAGCGCGAAACGTCGCTCGAATTCACGGGTTACGGTAAATTCCGGCGGCAATGCGCGGCTCGCAAAATAATCGCCGATTGCCGCCGCCAGAAGCACGATGTCATAAGCGAAAACCGCCCAGCGCAGCCCGGGAAACGTCCACGACAGCGACAGAGGCACAAGCCCCACCGCAAATAGGATGTAGAATCTTCGTGAGAAAATAAATCGCATCCGTTCACCTATCCTACCTCACTGATCCGGCGGGCGAGGCTTACATCGACGTCCGTTATCCCGCCGCGGTCGTGCGTGGTTAGAGCGATCTCGGCATAGCCCCAGCCGAAGGTGATGTCGGGATGATGATCGGCGGCCTCGGCCAGTGCACCGACGCGGTTGACGAAACCGAGGCTCGCAGCAAAATCCGCAAACTCGTACCGTTTTTTTAAAAACTTGCCGTCAACCGCCCAGCCATCGAGCATTCGGATAGCCGCGTGCAGTTCGTCGGCCCTCAAAATTCGTCGTTCCATGTCTTAGCCCCGCCTGCATTTTACGTTATACTAAATGCTTTTGAAAGATGCGTACTCTTTTAGTAATTGTGATTTGCCTGGGCTTGGTGACCGTTTTTGCGGCCTGTGGCTCGGACACGCCCTCAACGCCGGTTGAGACGTTTAAGACGTATGTCAAAGCGATAAAGGCCAAAGATACAAAGGCGATGAAGGTGCTGCTCTCCGGCGCAACGATCAAGATGCACGAGCAGGAAGCCAAGGCGCAGAACATCTCGGTTGACGAGATCATAAAGCGCGAGACCCTGCTCGCCGAGGGCCAGACTACCGTCGAATATCGAAACGAAAAGATCGACGGCGATAAGGCGACGCTGCAGGTCAAGTCGAGCGGTTTTTGGCAAACGATACCATTCGTGCGCGAGGACGGCGTTTGGAAGATCAACAAGCAGGGCGTGATGGATCAGATGCTTGAGGAGATGGACGAGAGCAATCGAAAGATCGAGGAAATGATCAACAACAGCAACGCCAGCCCGGCGGAGCCGCCCTCAAACTAGATTTTTAGGAGTTACTTTTTGCGTGGCAGTAATAAAGCCCTTTAAGGCCTTGCGACCCGATGCGGCGCAGGCAAAACAAGTTTCGTGCGTGCCCTACGACGTTGTCTACGAGTCGGAGGTGCGTGCGTATATCGCAGAAAATCCGTTGAGCTTTTTGCGTGTAACGCGCGCCGAGGCCGAGTTTGCCGAAGGCTCGAACCCTGCGCCCGACGAGGTCTTTGCACGAGCAAAATCGAATCTCGACGACTTTATCGCAAAGGGTATTTACGCCGAGGACGAGGGCGACGCGATCTACATTTACCGCCTGTCGTCCGAACATCACACACAAACCGGCGTCGTCGCTTGCTGCTCGCTCGATGAGTACGAGAACAGCGACATCCGTAAACACGAGAAGGTGCGCCCGGACAAGGTCGAGGACCGATTGAGGCATCTCTTAGCGGTTGAGGCACAGACCGGCCTGATCTTTCTTGCGTGTAGGAATACGGTAACGCTACACAAACTGATCTCGGCGGCTGTTACCGATGAACCGATCTACGACTTTGAATGTACGGGCGGAATTCGCCACACGGTGTGGCAAATTTCGGAAACGGCTCCGTGGATCGACGCTTTCAAAGAAGTGCCGAGGCTTTATATCGCGGACGGCCATCACCGCGCCGAGAGCGCCCTGCAGGCGCGCGAGATTCTGAGGAAGGAGCGCGGTCCGGGCAGCGGAGCGGATTTCGAATACGTCGTCGCAGGTATTTTCCCCGCTGAAGATCTGCGAATTTTGCCGTACAATCGGGTCGTAAAGGACCTTAACGGACTAACCGAGGATGAGTTCATCGCGCGCGTCGGCGAGAACTTTATCGTAACCGATACCGACGAAAAAGAGCCGCAACGCCACGGCGAGATCTGCATGTATATGAGCGGCAAGTGGCGACATCTCCGCTTCGCGGTCGAATACATACGGCAGCCGGATCCGATCGAGGCACTCGACGTGAGCATTTTGCAGAATTTCATTCTCGATCCGATCTTGGGAATTAAGGACCCGCGAACGGATAACCGCATCGGCTTTGTCGGCGGTGCCCGCGGCACGTCAGAACTTGAGCGAATCGTTAACGAGGGAATTTGTGTAGCGGCGTTTTCGCTCTTTCCAACAACCATGAGCGACCTCTTTGCCGTATCGGATATGGGCGAGATCATGCCGCCAAAATCTACCTGGTTCGAGCCGAAGCTAAAGGACGGGTTGCTCGTCCATATGATCTGAATGCTATGAAAGAAGAGGGTCTTGCCAGCCGTCGTCGCGAATACGCGCGAAGCGAGCTATCGAAGAAATCGGTAGCCACGGACCCATTCGAGCAGTTTGAAAAATGGCTAAATGAGGCACTCACCTCCGATCTGCCGGAACCGACGGCCATGACATTATCTACCGCTTCGGTCGACTGCAAGCCGTCGTCACGGGTCGTGCTGCTAAAGGGCTTTGACTCCCGCGGTTTTGTCTTTTTTACGAATTATCGCAGCCGAAAAGGCCGCGAACTCGAAGCAAATCCGGCAGCGGCCATAAACTTTTTTTGGCCCGAGCTTGAGCGGCAGGTGAACGTCAGTGGCACTGTAAAGGAGATCTCTGCGGAAGAATCGGATGAGTATTTCGAATCACGTCCTTTCACGAGCCGAATCGGCGCGTGGGCCTCGAATCAAAGCGAGAAGATCGAGTCGCGAGCCGAGATCATGAAGCGTGCGGCCCTCTTAGCGGCAAAGCACCCGCTCGGTCACGTTCCCCGCCCGCCACATTGGGGCGGCTTCCGCCTGGAACCCGATAGATTTGAGTTTTGGCAAGGACGGCCGAGCCGGCTGCACGACAGGATCTGCTACGAGCGTGACGGCGATGCGTGGCAGATATACCGGCTCTCGCCATGAATATCACGACATAAGTTGAATATCCCGAACCGCGTGTAAGATACCGTCTTTGTTTGGTTTTAGTGTGACGATCGGGTTGAAGCCGCCACGCTTGCCCGACCCGTCCCGTTCGCGCTGCGTCAAGAATCTATCGCCCTCAAAGAGAATCTCGTCGATCCAGTCCTCGCGCGCATCGAGCGTAGTGACAGTCATGTGGACGTGCTGTGACTGTGTCGAATTTGGGTACGACGCCGGCCTTATCGAGCTGAATTCGTATCTTCCAGTCGCATCCGTCAGCATCCAGCCGCGGTATTTGCCGTGCTTGTGCTGGCCTGCACGCCCATAGATGCCAAACTTATCAGTGTGGTAAAAATAGATCAGTGTATTCGGCGCCGGCGTCTTGCCGTCCGCTTTGTAAACGGTGCCCGAAATGATCATCGGCTCGCCGTCGTCCTTACCTATCTCAAAGGCGTAACGCCACGAGACATTATCAGGCACGTCGATAGCCCCCATTCCTTCGGTACCTGGGCTCCGCGCATTCTTACGCAAAAGTTCCAGTACGCTAGATGGTTGTTTTTGAGCGATAGTGCCGCTCTTGCACGCGATCAACAGCGGGAATGCCGCGGCCGACAGTGTCGCATGTTTCAAAAAATCTCTGCGGTTTTCAATCAAGCGATTCATGTTATTTTGTCCTTTGGTCGAGTTTTAAGGATAATTAGACAGCAATTTCAAATTCTCTATACTTTGATAACACCGCCGAAACCAAATTTATGACAGCCGTGGATGAGGACCGTACCTACAACATGATGCTCGAATCTGAACGACTTCTTTATCGAAAGCTCACCCGCGACGATCTGCCGTGGCTGATCGAGATGCGTTCGATCGAGTCGGTTTATCGTTATCTCGGCGGAGCCGAGCTCCAAAGCCCTGAGGCTGTGACGACGCGAATGGGTTTTTATCTCGAGTGCCACGAGAAGCTCGGCTTTGGCATGTGTATTATGTCCCTGAAGGAAACAGGTGAGCCGATCGGCACGAGCGGTCTACAGCCGCTGAGCGATAGCGGTGAGATCGAGGTCGGATACACGCTCTTTGAGGAATACTGGCGACAGGGCTTCGGCTACGAAGCGGCGATTAGGTGGCTGGAGTTTGGCTTTCGGGAAAAAGATCTTGAACGTATCGTCGCGGTCGCTCATCCCGATAACACCGGCTCGTGGCGTATCATGGAAAAATGCGGGATGAAGTATGAAAAGAACGATCTCCACTACGGAATGGAGTGTGTCTTTTATGCGATCTCACGCGAGGACTTTCTCAGCCTGCATGGCTAATCTTGAATGCCGAATATTCCAAAACTCATCTTTGCGATCCTTGCGAGCATCTACTTTTTGTGGATCGCATATGATCCGATGGGCGGCAGCTTTCTCGACAATGTCGATCTGCCGATTCACGAAACCGGCCACCTTATCTTTCGCATCCTCGGCGAGTTTATGGGCATCGCCGGCGGATCGCTGTTTCAGGTGATATTTCCAGTTGTGTTTGTTGGATATTTTGTGTGGCAACGGAGTTTCTATTCAGCCGCGATCGTTTTGTTTTGGGTCGGACAGAGCATCTTGAATGTTTGGGTCTACGCGTCCGACGCGGTAGTGATGCAGCTCGTGTTGACAAGCGGATTTACCGGCAGCGAGGGCAGCTTTCACGACTGGAACTACATGCTCGACAGATTTGGCATGCTCGGCTCGACAAAAACCATCGCGGGAATTATCAGATTCGTCGGTACGTTGACTATAATTGCAGCAAGTGCTGCGTCCGTTTACCTTTCCTTTGTAACTCCTGAAGGCGCAGACTCCGATCTATGAAGGTCACGCTTATCACTGGAGCTTCGAGCGGCATTGGCGAAGAATTTGCCCGGCAGCTCGCGGCTGATAACCATAATCTCGTGCTCGTTGCTCGCAGCGAAAAAGCTCTGCATGAATTGTGCGACGAGTTGATGTTGAGACACGGTATCATGGCACATTACGTCGCGCTCGATCTGACCGAAAAAGGCGCAGAGCACAAACTCGTCGACGAGACGGAGGGCCACGGATTCGAAGTAGATTGGCTGATAAACAACGCCGGTTTCGGCTCAATTGGCGACTTTACAGAACTCGAACTGGCGCGCGAACTGGAGATGGTCGACCTCAACATCTCGGCTCTGATCGCATTGACACATTGTTATCTAAAGAAAATGCGCGGGGCGCGTAGCGGCACGATCATAAACGTATCATCTGCCGCAGGTTTTCAGCCGCTTCCATTCATGGCGACCTACGCGGCGACAAAGGCCTTTGTTACCTCGTTCTCCGAAGCGATCGCTGAGGAAAATCGGCCGTTTGGAATAAATGTACTGGCTCTGTGTCCCGGCTCGACAAAAACAAATTTCTTCGCCGCGTCGAATATCGATAAACCCCTGACCGTGAAGGGCCAACACACCGCCGAGGAAGTTGTTAAGATCGGCCTGAAGGCGGTGAAAAGCGGCCGTACGCGGATCGTCCCCGGCGTTGCAAATTACATCGGCGCCGTTTTGGGCACGTTTCTACCGACAGTGGTGACGGCACGCGTGATGGCAAAAGCGATGAGGTCGAGGTTTCAAGAAGACAAATGAAGTTTACTGTTCTCGGCAGCGGCTCGTGTCCGTAGGCGCGCACGTAAGTAAGGGCTTAACGCTGCAACTGTGTCAGCGTAATTATGACAATGAAATTTACGGTCCTAGGCAGCGGCTCGACCGGCAACGCGGTCCTGATCTCGAGCGAAACGACAAATGTACTTGTCGACGCGGGTCTGAGCGCCCGCGAGATATTGCGGCGGCTCGCGGTCGTCGGCGTCGACGCCTCGCAGCTTGATGGCGTGCTCGTCACTCATGAACATGGCGATCACGTCGGCGGGCTTCGCGTGCTGCTCGGTACAGTGACATGCCCCGTTTTTATCTCGGGTGCTACTGAGGACGCGTACTATGACACGAACGCCGGCGGTCAAAACGGCAACAGCGAATCGTCAAAGCGACAGGCCGCTCTGAACAACCGCGTCTCCCAGATCGCATCGAACCGCGATTTTCGAATCGGCGACATCGATTTTCTTCCATTCAGCGTACCGCATGACGCGGTCGATAATTTTGGTTTTGTTGCAAAAAAGGACGGTGTAAAGATCGCGACACTGATGGATTTTGGCCACATCAGCGACAGCGTAAAGCTCGCGATCCGCGATTGCGACGCCGTCGTTATCGAGTCGAACCACAGCATCGACATGCTTCGCACGTGTCATGTCTACACTTGGGATCTGAAGCAGCGAATTCTCTCGCGCCAAGGCCATCTTTCGAACGAAGACCTTAGCGACTGGCTGCAAACCGACTTTGACGGAAAGGCTCGCAACATTGTCCTCGCACACCTATCGCAGCGGGCGAATGACCCGCATCTGGCGCTCATAATGGCCGAAACCGCGCTAAACATGCGTGCCCCGCTCTTTAAGACAGATACAAAGATCTCGATCTCGCATTACAAACAACCGACAGAATGGATCGTTTTTTAACCGTATTTAAATACAGTAACCGCGCTGGCAAAAACACCTCGCCCCAACACCGGTAAGTAGAGTTTATGCTTAGTATCCCCCTGCTTAGAGTCCATTCGGTTAGCTCCGAGCTGGATTTCTAAAAGCAAGTCAGCAACAATAAAAGTGGAGGCTATTTGACTTTGTTTTTGTGAGATGTGGCTCCGTCCGGAAAGCAGATTACTTACGAACCAACTATGTCCGAATTTCTCAAAGATTCACGATTTTGCCAGCTTCGCGCTCGAATAGATGAGAAATTTTTACGCATTGTCAGGTCTTACACCTATAACACGCCAGTCAAAGTTGCTCGGCACAGAACCTACGTGGCGGCTCTCAAACTATGCAGATTTTTGCCCTCTTCCGTAGTCGTCTCAACGCACGACGGCAGGAAGTTCGATGCCGATCTCACGACGGGTATGGAGACGACGGTGTTTTTTTTGGGCGAATACGAAAAAGCAATAACAAACCTTGTCACTGAACTACTTCAGAACGAAATCGTAAACACAAAAAGGCCGAACCCGGTTTTCGTCGACGTCGGGGCAAATTTTGGTTGGTACACAACGCTTTTTCATAAGTGTGCGGGGAGAGGCGGGCAAGTCCATTCGTTCGAGCCTATTCCGTCGACATTTAGTTCTCTGACCAAAAACTACGGGCTGATGGGCAGTCCGGCGAATGTTTTTATCAATAATCTCGCGTTGGGCGATAAGGCTGGCGAGATAACGGCTAATCTTTTCTTAGGGCTTCCGACGGGACATGCCTCGATATCGGATCAGGGACGCGACGATGCCATTCCCATTAAATGCCGCATGACCACGCTCGATTCGTATCTCGAAGAGCATAAAATAGCGAATGTCGATTTCGTCAAGGTGGACATCGAGGGAGCCGAGATGATGTTTCTCAAAGGAGCAGAGAGGCTTTTCGGGCAGGATGTGCCGCCATTCTGGTTGATGGAGATGGCCCTGAATCAAACAAAAAACTTCGGCTACCGGCCAAACGATCTGATCGAGTTTATTCGCGCGCGGGCCGAGTATGCTTTTTATAAAATCGACGAAGTCGAGGGGAAAATGATAGCTATCGACGGCTTCGCAGACGACGACATAGGCGCAAACGTAATTTGTGTCCCCCGATCGAAAGCAAAGTAAAAGTTGGGCCAGCACCAGCAAACATGTGATTTATTATGCGTGCCGCGGTGATGACCCTTATTCTACCAACCTGGTTTTCGCTACTGCAGGACCACTGATGATGACGGGGCGCCGTCCACCGTATTGCCCGCAAATACATTGCTGATATGCGAGACAATCGTTCCGCCGCCTAACGATAGCCCGGTGCCATTAGCGGTTACCATACTATTCATGATCCTAAATGACCCGCCCGCGAGTGACGAGATGCCCGTTGTGTTATTTGCAATTGTACAAGCCCGTACACCCATCGAAGCGCTTGCCGCAACCAGTCCGGTGGTATTGCTATTGATCACCGAATGGCTGATGGTTGCCTTGGTGTTACTACTAAGACTGAGGCCAGTCGCATTATTATTGAGAAGCGTGTTGCTGACATCGAGCGAAACTGTGCCGCCGGTAACAAAAGAGTTGATACCCTGGCCGACGTTGCGGCTCATAGCACAATTGTCGATCGAAATTTTTGGTGTGCCGCTCGTGGTTTCAATCGAAACTCCGTGCGTGTTGAAGCCGTAAATCACAACTTCCTCCAAATTAACCGAACTAGCCGCCAGCACTCTCACGCCGTTTATACCAGTATTCGCTCCATTGATGCTGAGACCCCGAAGCTTTACTGCCTTTCTTGTGTCGGTAGCGGCGGTGATATTGATGATAACGCCGTTCGTGCCGGACGCGAGGATCGAGCCTTGGGTATCTTCACAATCGATGATGATCGATTTTGTGATAGTCACCGCGCCGTAACCGCCGGGATCAAGACAGTTGATCTCGCCGTTTGTTGCGGTTTTTGAGATCGCACCCGCAAATGTTTTACATGGAGCTGTGCGGCTGCACGGATTAACGTCGTCGCCCACACCCGAAACCCACGTTCTCGTGGCCTGAGCATTTGTCGTCACTGCTGCGGCAAATATACACGCAGCAAAAACGATCGTTGTGAAAAGTAGTTTGGATCTAAACATTTTTTACCTCCTAAAAAATTCGCTCCTAAAGCATGAATGCTGTGGAGAAGTTATTCGAAGCAAGTCAGAGATACCTGACCGAACTCAAGGTTAAGGCCATCAAAACCGGCCCACATTTGTTTCATTTGACCCGACCATCATATCAGTTGATTACCGATATGAAAAGTAACATTTCCGCCGTATAAGCTAAATGACGCCTCGAAACGACTTACGATGTATCGGACATGAGCCGTGGGTCTTGATCGCATCGAGATGGATCGCCGCCCCGTACCCTTTATGCCCCGCAAACCCGTAAAGCGGGAACTCCGCGTCATACCTGCACATGAGTTCGTCGCGATAGGTCTTTGCAAGTATCGACGCCGCGGCTATCGATGCCGAAACAGAATCGCCCTTGATGATAGCCCGCTGCGGCAAGTGGGATTGTTTTAATCGAAGAGCGTCGATAAGGAGATAATCGGCCGGCGTTTCCAGCGCGTTGATCGCGGCAAGCATGGCCTTTTTCGTGGCTTCCAGTATGTTTATCCGATCGATCTCATCAGCTTCGACCTGGCCGATCGCGTATGCAATACAAGAATCCTTTAATTCAACAGCTAACGTCTCGCGCTTTGCAGGATCGAGCTTTTTCGAGTCGTCGAGACCGTCGGGCAACGGTTTTTCCGGATCAAGTATGCACGCGGCAGCCACGACCGGCCCGGCGAGACAACCGCGACCAACCTCGTCAACGCCAGCAATGGATCTATAACCCTGAGCGCGCGCCTGATCCTCAAAAACCAAGCCGATAGATTCGACCTTAAAGTCCGCAAACAAAGAGACGCGGAGGTCCGATTCGTCTTTTTCTAACGAATCGATATTCTCCGCGTCATTCATGCTTAAAATCCCCGACGTTATTCCGTCGCTTTCTTGCCTTTGGCCCTTGTGTCGCGCTCTTTTATGCGGGCAGCTTTGCCGCGAAGATCGCGAAGGTAATAGAGTTTCGCTCTGCGAACCTTACCTCGTCTGATCACGTCGATGTGATCGACGACAGTTGCGTGCAGCGGAAAGATACGCTCGACGCCAACGCCAAAGCTAACCTTGCGAACCGTGATCGATTCGCGAACTCCGCCGTGCTTACGAGCGATGCAAATGCCCTCAAACGCCTGAAGACGCTCTTTGTTTCCCTCTTTGATACGTACATGTACACGAAGCGTATCGCCCGGTTGAAACGCCGGTGTTTTTTCTTTTAGTTGTGTCTTCTCAACAATATCTAGTCTGTTCATGTTCTTTGTCGGCCAGAGGTCGATATAAAGTTTCTTGTTTACTGTTTCAAGTTTCTGGTTGAAAACTAGAAACCAGAAACTCCTAACTAGAAACTTTGCTAACCACTTTCACCATTTTCTCCTATCAATAGATCTTTTCGGATCAATCTTGTTTTCTCGAGCGCCTTTTCGCGCCGCCACTTTTCGATCTCGGCATGATTGCCGTTCAACAAAACGTCAGGAACTTTCATTCCTCTAAACTCAGCCGGCCGCGTGTAATGCGGGCAATCGAGCAAACGATCGGAAAACGAATCGTTCTCAGCCGATGTATCGCTGCCTAGGGCGTCCGGTAACAATCTAACGAGACTTTCAACGACAACGACCGCCGCCGCCTCGCCGCCCGAGAGCACGTAATCCCCGATCGAGATCTCATCGGTCACGAGCGTTTCATTTACACGTTCGTCAACGCCCTCGTAACGACCGCAGATCAACACCAGGTGCCTTGCATGCAGCGCGAAACTCTTCGCAACCGGTTGCTTAAAGGTCTTGCCCTGCGGCGATAGCAACACAACGCGTGTCCCGCTCGGGTATTGGCTAAGTTCACACGTGCCAACTAAATTTTCAATCGCGGCAAATATCGGCTCAGGCTTCAAAACCATTCCGTCGCCGCCGCCAAACGGCCGGTCATCGACCATCTTGTGTTTGTCCACGGCGTACTCGCGAATGTCGTGAACATTTATCTCGACAATTTCAGCGAGCTTTGCCCGCCGAATGATCCCAAAGTCAAAGACCGTGTCAAAGAACTCCGGAAAGATTGTCAAAACATCTATTCGCATTTTGGATTCACGATTTGGACCCTTGATTCAAGCCAAAATCCTAAATCCAAAATCTAAAATTCTAAGAGCCCGTCGGGCGGATCGATACGGACGAGCCTTTTTTCAATATCGACCTCGATGCAGATCGTCCTGGCGAACGGGATCAAATATTCTCTATCGCCATCGACGACCAACAACTCATTGCCACCGGTTCGCATCAACTCGCGTACGGTTCCGATCATTAAGCCATCGACAGTCTCAACCCTGCAGCCGACCAGCTCCCAATCGTAATACTCGTCAGGTGCGAGCTCTACAGTTTGGTCTTGGCCGACACAGATGTCGGCGTCCCGCAAGGTTTCGGCGGCCTCGACCGAGTCGTGATCAACAAACTTGAGCACGATGCGATCTTTCTGAAACCAATGATCTTCAATTTTCAATTCGCGCCGCGTTGCGTCGGGCATCACGGCTGTCACATCTGTAAGTCCCTCGAACCGCTCGGGGAAATCAGTCAAGATCTCGGCAACAAGTTCGCCCTTTAGCCCGCGCGCCCTGACGATCCGTGCAATTGCGACGAGATCGTCCATCAATCTTCGACAAGATCGAGATGGAACCGCTTTCCGTGTTTATGACCGGCTGCAAACAAAATGCTGCGGATTGCTTTGACCGTACGGCCTTCGCGGCCGATGACTCGGCCCATATCGCCCTCGGCAACGCGAACCTCGATCCTGACGTTCTTGCCGTCGGCGATCTCGTCAACCTGCACCTGGTCGGGTTCGCCCGCGAGCGATTTAACAATTTTTTCGACCGCTTCTTTCATCGTGCAAAAACTCAAGCAGCGGTTTCGCCTTCTTCTTTAGTTTCCGCCGTTGGTTCAGCGTCGGCCGTTTCTACCGCCGGCGCCTCTTCCGCTACAGGCGCTTCTTCGGCTGCCGGAGCTGCTTCAACCGGGGCGGCCTCGGCGCTCGCGGTATCCGCAACTTCATCCGCCGGCGTCGATTCAGCTTCGGCCGGAGCTTCCGCCGCTTTAGCAGCTTCTGCCTCGGCAGCAGCGGCTTTATCGGCTTCGGCTTTTTCAGCCGCCAGGCGTTCGGCTTCGGCGCGTTTTGCCTCTGCCTTTGCTGCCTCAGCAGCAGCTTTCTTCTCGGCACGCGCTGCCATCATGGCTTCGCGCTCCTCGTCCGTCAGGACAGGATTCGCCTTGATCAAAGAGCTGACCGTCTCGCTCGGCTGTGCGCCTACGCCGATCCAATACTGGATACGGTCATGATTCAGCTTCACATCTGCCGGATCTGCGAGCGGATCGTAAGTTCCGAGATTCTCGAGATACTTACCGTCCCGTTTAGAACGCTTTTCCTTAACTACGACGCGGTAGAAGGGTCTCTTCTTCGCGCCCATTCTCATTAAACTGATTGCTAACATAATTTCTCCGTAAACCGTGAATGGTAAATCGTAAATCGTTCCCTCAATTCACGATTTACTATTTTCGATTCACTATCTTTTCTTCTTGTGCCTCTTTTTCTTCTTAATACTTTTCGACGAACCGCTTGAATCGTCGTCCGAATAATCAACGCTCGCGCCGCTGCCAAGCATACCCAGCGGATTTCCACCGCCAAGCATGTTGCCAAGGCCGCCTGCCAGGCCGCCGGCCATCTTTCGCGCGATGCCGCCAAACATACCGCCGCGATTCATCTGGGCCATCATCTTTCGCATTTGTTCGTACTGACGCAAAAGCTGATTTACTTCGCCTATCGTCGAGCCCGAACCGCCTGCGATCCGCGTCTTGCGGCTCGCATCGATGACCTTGTAATTGCTGCGTTCCTGCCGGGTCATCGAGCCGATGATCGCCTCGGTGCGTTTCATCTGATGATCCACGAGTTCAGACTGCTCATCCGTGATCTGCATGCCTCCGGTCATCTGCTCAGGCAGCATCTTCATCAATTTCGACATCGAGCCGAGCTTCTTAAACTGCCCGAGCTGGTTGCGAAAATCTTCAAGCGTAAACTGATTTGTGGTCATTTTACGCAGTTGCTCTTGGGCTTCGTTCTCGTCGATCTTGCCCTGAACTTCCTCGATCAGCGTGAGCACATCGCCCATGCCGAGGATCCGCTGAGCGATCCGCTCGGGGTAAAACGGCTCGATCGCGTCGTACTTTTCGCCGACGCCGACAAATTTTACCGGCTGACCGATAACTTTGAGGATCGACAATGCCGCTCCGCCGCGTGCATCCCCATCCATCTTGGTCAGAACAACTCCCGTGATACCGACACGCTCATGAAAAGTCTTAGCCGAGTTTACGGCGTCCTGTCCGGTCATCGCATCGGCGACAAACAAAACCTCGATCGGCTTTGTCTCGGCCTTGATCGCCTCAAGCTCGGACATCAATTCGTCGTCGATGTGCAGCCGGCCGGCCGTGTCGATCATCAACGTGTCAAAACCGAATTCAGTAGCGTGCTTAACCGCTCCTCGGACGATCGCCATCGGCTGGTTCGTCTCTTTTGCCTCGTAAACCGCGACGTTAACGGCATCACCTACGACTTTTAGCTGTTCACGCGCAGCGGGTCGATAAACGTCGGTCGAGACGAGCAATGGCTTTCGCTCCTGATTATCGGCGAGCCAGCGCGAGATCTTACCAGTCGATGTCGTTTTACCCGAACCCTGAAGGCCAACGATCATGACCACGTTCGGCGTGTTTTTTGCAAAAACAAGCCGCGACGAGGTTCCGCCCATCAACTCGCTGAGTTCGTCGTAAACGATCTTGACGACCTGTTCGTGCGGCTTTAGGCCGCTCCAAACTTCTTCGCCCTCGGCTTTTACACGAACCGATTCGACAAAATCCTTTGCAACTTTGTAATTAACGTCCGCCTCGAGCAGCGCCATCCGAATCTCGCGCAAAGCCGAGTCGACATGCTCAGGCGTGAGCTTGCCCTTGCCGCTCAAATTTCGCAGCGATCTTTTTAGCTTTTCGGACAGCGATTCGAACATAAACACTGACTATAGAGACACTTCCGCCACAATAGTCGAAACTATAAATACTAGGGTTTGAACGTGTAAGTGTCAAGGATGCGTATCTAAGTCGTAGCGACAGTAGTGCAATTGGCCGTTAGTGACCAAGCTAGTCCATTTGTTGACGTTTCTATCTCTCGCATTAGAAAATTGGCCATATCTTCTCAGAGCTTAGACTATCTAGTTTAGACGCTTTAGACGTTCCACCGATGTATAATTCGCCCAGTCACAGATGTCGTCTAATACCGCTGGACAATTTAGACCACTTTTCGTATTTTTTCATTAAGGAGTCACGAGCCAGTTATGACCGGAGCGGATTATAAACTTACCAGAGACAGAGCGAGGCATGAATTGAGCGAGTTACTTAATCGCCGAAGTACTTTGGATTCCAAGCTTGCTGAAGTAAATACGCGGATCGCGGAAGTCAGTCAGGCCGTCGGCGCGCTTGATTTATTGGTAGGTGACGGCACTACTGATCAAACCGAATTGATGCTCGAAGTTGGCGGTATGAATTTAGCCGATGCCGTGCGGGCAATACTTCGACGGTCAGAAGTGCACCTTACACCGTTGGAAATCATGAGAAAATTGCGGAACATCCGATTTCGAATAACTGATTACAATAATCCGCAGGCATCAATTTCTACAATGTTGAGACGGCTAGAGGAGAGCGGGCAGGCAGATACAATTATAAAAGACGGTAAAACTGCTTATAGATTGATTCCCGAAGGATAAAAAAGTATTCACAAAAATGCCAAAACTTGGCCCGATAAAACATAAGCAGTTGATCAAGTACCTGCGTCAGCTAGGCTTTAATGGACCTTACGGTCAAGGTCGTAGGCACAGCATCATGGTAAAGGCGATCACACTCTCACGATTCCAAATAAGCACGGTTCGGGAGTGATCAATGACATTCGGTTGTTGAAAAATATTTTACGGCAAGCCGGCATTGATGTGGAAACTTGGGAGAAACTTTAGGACGGAACTCTACGCCGGAGCAAACTCGATCTCTAACCTATGGCGACCAACGGCGGGAACTTTCATACCACGCGAAATCCGGAATAGCAGCCATGTTTCCAGAGCCTCTGCGAGTTCTTCGCGACAACCTTCAAGCGTCTTGGCATTTGCCCAAACACCTTGAAAGCCCGGAATCTCGCCGTAGAACTCTCCGCTATCTTCGAGGATTTCGTACTTTGCTTTACGCATCGCCGCTTGTATGTATTGCGTTAACATCCGATCTTAGGTTAAAGCATTTTGCCGTGCTATTACAAGCTGCTTGTGTTGAGAACTCGTTCGACGGCCATAAAGACGGCCTCAGGACGAACGTTTTGGATGCATTTCGGTTCGCCGTAAACCTCGCATGTGTAGCCCGGACACGGCTGGCAGGCGAATTCCTCAAAGACGATCTCATTTGGTGAGTCGGTCCAGGGCCGCCAATGGTCGCGGTTTGACGACCCGAAAATGACCACAGACGGCGTCCCGACGGCTGCGGCGATATGGGCAATGCCAGAGTCGTTACCGACAAACAGGCGGGCTTTTGACGCAAGGGCCGTGATTTCGGGCAAAGTGAGGTCGTCGAACGTAGTGATCGGCGTTTTTGACGCAGCCGCGAGTTCCCGCAGCGACTCGGATTCGCCTTTTGACGAGATTGCCACAATTCGCAGCCCGCGTTCGGCGAGGAACTCTGCCGTTCGGGCAAAGTTCTCGATAGGCCACTGTTTGGTAAAAAACGCAGTTCCCGGGTGCAAAAGAGCGTAACCGGCGTGTTCATCGCTTTGCGATCTTTGCGACTTTGCGTGAAACTTCTTTTCCAGCGACTCGATCGCTATGTCGGTCGCGATCAAACGGCTCTTTGGCCGATCATCGACCGGCACGCCGACAAAACCCAAAAGTGCAAGCTGCTGTTCGGCAGAGTGTGTTTTGTCACGCTGCCAAAAATCGCTCGCCGACGTCAGTAAGTGATTGTAAAGAAAGGAGTATTGGTAATACGAGTAACCGACGCGGTGACGCGCTCCGCTTGCCCGAACAAACATTGTAGCCGTTGTGCCTCCGTGCAGATTGACAGCGACATCGTATCGCCGTCGCCGCAATCTCCACGCCGTCTTCCAGCGCTCGACCGAGCTCTTGCCGACGCTGATGACGTTATCGACCGCCTCGTGACGTTCGAGCAGCGGCGCGACCCAATCTTCGAGCAAAATATCGATTTGAGCCTCGGGGAGCAATCTGCGGATTGCGATCAGCGACGGCGTCGAGAGCACGGTATCACCGATCGAACGGAGTTTGACGACGAGAACGCGGTCTACCTTTGTCCAGTCAATTGACATAACGGAAAACTGAAAACGGAAAGTGGAAAGGGCGGTAACTCATTTTCCGTCTTCCATTATCCATTATTCACTTTTCGACAGTTGCTTCCTCAACAAGCATAACGGGAATCTCGTCACGGATCGGGTAAACCAATGCGCAGTCAGGATTTACGCACTTGAGACGCGTTTGCGCGTCATCGATCTTGACCTCAGATTTGCATTGCGGACAACGAAGAATTTCGAGAAGTTCGGGGCTAATGGCCATAACTAGTAAAGTAAAAAGTAAAAAGGTAAAAGTCAAAAACAAGAAAGCATCTGCGCGTCAACACAGATGCTTTCTAATTTCCTGCCTCTTTACCTTTGCCTTTTTAATTAAACCGCTTCGGTTTTTGTTCCGCATTCAGGGCAGAATTTGGCACCGGCGGCAAGTTCAAATTGGCATTTCGTACATTTCGCCTTTTCCTGCGTCGAGCCGCACTCGGAGCAGAATTTTGCACCTTCGCGCAGGTTTGCTCCACATTTTACGCACGGAACCTGCGCGATCTCCATCTTGCCGCCGCAGTCGGCGCAGAATTTTGCTGAAGGTTGATTTTGCTTGGCGCACGATGGACAAGCTATCGTCGCCGCAGCGCCACCGCCACCCGGTTGGCCACCGCCGAAAGCGCTGGCCATTTGATTGCCGACCGCAAAACCCGCGCCGAGGCCGGCACCTAGACCTGCACCACCGCCTTCGTTCTGAGCTGCGTCACGCAGCGCATCCGCAGCCTGAAACTTCATATATTGATCGACATTGCCGATCGCTCCCATCTGTGCGCGTTTGTCCATCGCCTCTTCAACTTCGGGCGGCAGGCTGATGTTCTCGACAAAGAATTTAGTGACCTCAAGACCCCACTCGTTAAAATCCGAGTTGATCTTGCCGCGGATCTGCTCACCGATCTCTTTGTATTGGGCGGCAAGGTCGAGCGCCGGAATTTTTAGCTCGCCGAGCGCGTCCGAAAACTCGGTGACGATCGCGCGTTTTAGCTGATCGCCGATATCCTCGGTTTGAAATCTAGCGTTTGTACCGGCGATCTCTTTGATGAATTCGCTTGGGTTCGCGACACGCAGGCTGTATGCACCAAACGCACGCAGACGAACGATGCCAAAGTCCGTGTCACGGAGCATTATCGGGTTGGACGTGCCCCACTTCATGTCCGTAAACTGTTTGGTGTTAACAAAATAAACCTCAGATTTAAAGGGCGAGTTAAAGCCGTATTTCCATGCGCCGAGCTTCGACAGGATCGGTGTGTTACCTCCGTCGATCGTGTATTTGCCGGGCGCGAAAACGTCGGCGACCTGCCCCTCGAATACAAATACCGCCGACTGCGATTCGCGAACGATGAGTTGTGCTTCGTTCTTGATCTCCTGCCCCGCGACCGGAAACCGATAAACCATCGTGTCGCCACTGTCGTCGAGCCACTCGATAACCTCGATAAACTGATTCAGCGCTTCACTCTTGATCCTGTCGATAATGCTCATTTGTTGTCTCCTTCGTAGAAACTGTTAACGATAGAATAGCACATAAAGTTGCCGCCGCCGGAAGTCTTAGGTAGAGCGTGGACGCGGCCTTTTTACCAGCCAAAGGAGAGAGATCATCGCCGCCCCGCCCGCAATATCCAGAAGCACGTCACCGATCGCGCCCGTTCGCGTCGCTTCAAAACTCTGGTTGAATTCGTCGATCGATGCAATTACACCGACGAAAACAAGGGCCATAAGATATCGCCACCGTCGCACGAACACCGGCGCCGACAACGACAAGGCACGCACTGCGAGAAAAGCCAGAATGGCATATTCGATAAAATGTGCGAGCTTGCGCACAAAGCCGTGAATTATCTGCCGGGTCTCATACGGCATGTCGGGAAAAAAGAACTGCAGGAGCGGGCCGATGATGCGCGACGTTTCGGTCATTGCCCCGGCCGAACTTGAGAAGAAGAAGATGACAGCCATCCACAAAACAATGGGCGCGTAAGCCATGAGGCCCACGCGCCAATTCGTTTTTGATTCGAATGAATCCAATTGTCTACGGCATAGAGCCCATGCTCGAGATCGCGGCAAAGCCGCCTCCAACAACCAAAATGATCCAGCCGGCGATAACCAATATCAGCGGAACCATTCCCTGCTTCCTCATAAAGTAGAAAACAATGCCGCCAAGCGGTTGGCAAAAGAAATTGACCAATCCCCAAATCACTTTTTCTTTCGTATCCGCACCCGTTTGAACGGCCGTAACAACCAGCCAAATCGTGCCAACGAGCAGCAAGATATATCCCAAAATTACTAACATCGTGTCCCTCCAAAAGTTAAGTTTTTTCTAAAAAAGGAAAAGCACGGAAAGCATATACGAAACCGGTTCAAAGTTCAAAGTTCAAAGTTCAAAGTTAAGGACTGCATTCAGCAATCTCATGACTTGGAACTTGGAACTTGGAACTTTGAACTAAACGATTAGGCTGCCGCGGCGCCCGACACGACCTCGATGATCTCTTTTGTGATCGCGGCCTGGCGGATGCGATTCATGTTGAGCGTAAGCGTGTCGATCAGCTCGCCGGCGTTCTTTGACGCCGAATCCATCGCTGTCATTCGCGAGCCCTGCTCGGATGCGACAGACTCGATCATTCCGCGATAGATCTGAGTCTCAACTTGTTTTGGCAACAGACGGCCAAATATCTCAGATGCCGGCTGTTCGTAGATATACTCGGCCTGAGCACCCGATGAAGGCGAAACGCCCTCGATATCGCTGGCGGTTTTCGGGATCGGGAGCAGTTGTTCGATAACCGGCTTTTGCGAGAGAACCGTCTTGAACTCGGTGAAAACGACAAACACCTTATCAATCGACGTGTCTTCGGTAAATGTCGCGATCAGTTTGTTCGCGATCTCGACGGCATCGGCGTGAACGACCTGACCGCTGCCGGTGAGACCGATGTATTCATCGGTGAGCTCGATCTCGCGCCGTTTGAAAAAGTCGCGTCCTTTGCGACCGACGGCAACCATCGAAGCCTGTTTATCGGCGTTCTCTTTCATGAACGCCTGCGTCGCCTTTATGACGTTTGCGTTAAAGGCTCCGGCGAGCCCTTTATCGGCGCTGATGAGTACGATCAAGTACTTGTCGTCGCCGCGCTCATCGAGCAGAGGATGCGAAAATTCGCCCGCAACCTTGCCGCTCAGTTGCCCAAGCACCTCGCTCATCTTGCCGGCAAAGGGGCGCGAGGCCGTCACGCGATCTTGCGCGCGCTTTAGCTTCGCCGCAGCGACCATCTTCATCGCCTTGGTGATCTGCTGTGTGTTTTTGACCGACTTGATTCGCCGGCGCATGTCTAGCAAACTTGCCATCGTTATAGTTTCAAGTTTCGAGTTCCTAGTTTTGAGTTACGAGCAAAAACTTGAAACTCAAAACTGTAAACCAGAAACTTCTATGCGGTTACCGCTGTTGCCGTCTCCCAACGCGTCGCTTTGAAATCCTCGACCGCTTCCTTCATCGACGCCTTAAGATCGTCGTCGATAGACTGCTTTTCACGAAGCGTGTTCAGCACGCCGGGATGTGATTCTTTTGCAAATTTTGTCAGCTCTTCTTCAAACCGCTTCAGATCCTCAACTGCGACGTCGTCGGCGAGGCCATTGGTCACGGTCCAGACGATCAGCACTTGTTCGACGACCTCCATCGGCTTATATTGCGGCTGTTTGAGGATCTCGGTCAGGCGCTTGCCGCGTTCGAGTTGATCCTGCGTCGATTTGTCAAGGTCCGAACCGAACTGCGCGAAAGCCGCGAGTTCGCGAAACTGCGCGAGGTCGATACGCAGCGTACCCGCAACCTGCTTCATCGCCTTGATCTGGGCCGAGCCGCCAACGCGTGAAACCGAGTTACCAACGTTGATCGCGGGGCGAACGCCCGAGTTGAAAAGATCGGCCTCGAGAAATATCTGTCCATCGGTGATCGAGATCACGTTTGTCGGAATATAAGCCGAGATGTCGCCTGCCTGCGTTTCGATGATCGGCAGCGAGGTCAGCGAACCGCCGCCGCGAGCGTCGGACATCTTTGCTGCGCGCTCGAGCAAGCGTGAGTGCAAATAGAACACATCGCCCGGATATGCTTCGCGGCCTGGCGGACGGCGCAGCAGCAGTGAAATTTCGCGATACGCCGCAGCCTGTTTCGACAGATCGTCGTAGATCGTCAACGCGTGACGACCGTTGTCGCGAAAGTACTCGCCCATCGCGCAGCCTGCGTACGGTGCCAAAAATTGCATCGCCGCCGGGTCGGACGCCGAGGCGTTGACGATGATGGTGTAATCCATCGCGCCGAACTCCTCAAGCTTTTGTCTAACCTGGGCAACGGTCGAGGCTTTTTGTCCGATCGCGACGTAAACGCAGATCACGTCCTTGCCCTTTTGATTGATGATCGTGTCGATCGCAACCGCGGTCTTTCCTGTCTGACGGTCGCCGATGATCAGCTCGCGTTGTCCGCGGCCGATCGGCACCATCGAGTCGATCGCCTTCAAACCAGTCTGAAGCGGCTCTTTAACCGGCTGGCGATCAATGATCCCTGGAGCGATACGCTCGATCGGAAAGTAAGTATCAGTCACGATCTCGCCTGCCTCATCGATCGGATTGCCGAGAGCGTCAACTACGCGACCGACCAGTGCGTCGCCAACGGGCACGCTCATGATCCGCTTTGTGCGCTTTGCCTCGTCGCCCTCTTTGATCTTTTGAAAATCGCCAAAGAGCACGCAGCCGACCTTATCTTCTTCCAGATTTAGCGCGAGACCGCGAACGCCGTGGTCGAACTCGAGCAACTCGCCCGCCATGACTTTTTCAAGGCCATAGATCTCGGCGATACCGTCGCCGACCTTTATGACCGTGCCGACCTCGTTGACCGTCATCGACGCGTCAAAATTTTCTATCTGTGCACGAATG
The DNA here is from genome assembly GCA_046154245.1 of Pyrinomonadaceae bacterium. Classification (GTDB taxonomy): domain Bacteria; phylum Acidobacteriota; class Blastocatellia; order Pyrinomonadales; family Pyrinomonadaceae; genus OLB17. Next base: position 7,553 of record JBJXFZ010000057.1, on the reverse strand, counting down.
ATCTCGTTGATCTCGTTTGCTTTTATCGATTCCATATCTTTACAGTGGTCAGTGTTCAGTGGTCGGTTACCAGTAGGTTTTTCTGACCACTGGCCACCAGCCACTGACCACTTATCCGTTCACTAATTGTTCTCTTAAATTCTCTAACTTTGTTTTCACCGACCCGTCATAGACGGTCGAGCCGATGCGCGTCACGACGCCGCCGATGATGTCTGCATCGACCGCATAATTTATGCTTACGGTCTTGCCGGTAAGTTTCTCAAGATTCTTTTCAAACTCTTTGCGTTCACCTGCCGGCAACTCTCGAGCTGACGTGATCTCAGCCGAAACCACGCCACTGCGCTCTGCCAAAACAGATTCGAAACGTTCGCTGATCTCGCCGAGCTCGGTGAGTCGGCTGTTTTGCAGCAATACCCGTAGAAAGTTTGCTGTTGTCTTCGACGGTTTTGTCTTCTTTATAAGTTCACCAAGAAGATTTTCCTTGCTTGCGTGAGGAAGTGCCGGATTGCTGAAAATGCTCTGTAGATCGGCGTTTCCGGCGATCATCGAGCCGAACGCCGTCAGCTCTTGTTTTACAGTTTCGGTCTCGCCGGTCTTTAGAACCACATCGGCAAGAGCGGTTCCATATCGTCGAGCAATCGTCTCGATGCTCATATCAGTTCAACCCTCCGATCTCGGCAATGCTCGATTTGACGAGCTTTGCATCCGTCTTGCCATCGATCTGTTTACGCAGCTTTTCCTCGGCAAGGCGAATGCTCTCAACGGCCGAAAATCGACGCAGCTCAGCACGTGTCTGATTTGCCGCGCGGACAAGTTCCGCGTCCATCTGTTGGCGCAGTCGCTCGACATCAGTTTTCGTCTGATCGGCAAGGCGTTTTTTCTCAAACGCAGCTTCGTCTTTTGCTTTTTGCAGTATGTTCTCTTTCTCGGTATCGAGCTGAGCAAGCTTGGCCTCAGCCGAGGTGAGACGCGCCAAAGCGGCCTGTTTTTCCGCTTCGGCCTTGATGAGCTCGGCGCGAATCTGCTCGCGTTTTGTCTTAAACGCATCACTTAACGGCTTCTTTACAAAGTAGATCATCAGGGCGATAAAGATCGCCAGGTTTACAAACTTCCACGCTTCAAAACCCGGAATGTTGAACCAGTCGTTGTAGAACTTCATGAAGCCGCTCTGGGACCCGCCGCCGCCGGCCAGGAGAAGCACGAAATTTGTTAAAGTTGCAAGCATTATTGACAAAAATTAACCCTTGAGAATTCCCGCGGCGATTCGCTCCGCCATCTTCTCTGCGTCTGTTCGAAGAGCCGCCCGGGCATCGGCCGATTGCTTTTCGATCTCGGATCGGCCAGTGTCGAGCTTTTCGGCGACCTCGGTTTTTACTTCGCTCAACTTCTTTTCGCGAGCGGTAACAGCCTTCTTTTGCTCTTTTTCTATAAAGGCATAACCGGCCGAACGCGCATCGAGCATCTCCTTATTATAATGAGCCTCTTTTTCTTCAACGCCCGCAATTATCTCTGCCGCCTCGCTCGAGTGCCCGCCTTTATTGCGCTCACGCGCCGCGAGAACCTTATTGATGGGGCGATAAAGCGTGCGGTTCAAGATCCATATCATCGCCAGGATCAGCGCGACGTGGATAAAGATCGTTCCGTCAGGAAAAAGCTGGATACTTTCGGCAAAAAGCAGCAGATGCATAAGTAGTTTTGAGAGCGATTCGTACGGTTATTTATATGAAGCGATACTCCGCCCGATTCTCAAAAGATATAAGACTAACACGCTGAATTTTAGCGGTCAAATGACGTGAGAGACACGGTGTGATAAAGTTTTTTCTCGTGTCAGCAGCCTCTGAACAAGCCAAAGTTCGCGCCGCCCGGAACCGTACATTAGCGCTCGACCCGAGCGAGGAAGCTCGGTTGAGATCTGCAATTCGTTACGATAAACATATTGATCTCAGCGATTTACGTGACTCCGTCGTTTGCGGTGATGCGTTCGAGGTGTTGCCAAAATTGGGCCCATCAAGCTTTGACATGCTCTTTGCGGACCCGCCGTACAACCTCAGCAAGAACTTTGGCTCAGAGAAGTTTAGCCGCAAGACTTTGGACAAATACGAGGAATGGCTCGACTCGTGGCTGCAGCTTTGTGCACCGTCATTGCGTCCGACCGCAAGCATTTACATTTGCGGCGATTGGCGTTCGAGCGCGGCGATCCAACAGGTCGGGTCAAGATACTTTCAGCTCCGCAACCGAATCACCTGGGAACGTGAAAAGGGTCGAGGCGCACGTGCGAACTGGAAGAACGCCGCCGAGGATATTTGGTTTTTCACCGTATCGGACGACTACACATTTAATCTCGACGCCGTGAAGCAGCGCCGCCGCGTTATCGCGCCGTATAAAGTAAACGGCACGCCAAAAGACTGGAATGAAAGCGCAGATGGTAATTTTCGCGATACGCACCCGTCGAACATCTGGACCGACATCAGCGTGCCGTTCTGGTCAATGCCCGAGAACACCGATCACCCGACGCAAAAACCCGAAAAGCTGCTTGCAAAGATCATTCTCGCAAGTACAAATGCCGGCGACCTCATCCTCGATCCGTTTGCCGGCTCGGGCACGACCGTCGTTACGGCAAAAAAACTTGGTCGCAGCTTTGTCGCAATCGAATCCGATGAACAATATTGTCTGCTCGCGCAAAAGCGGCTCGAAATTGCTGAAAACGATAAAACCATTCAAGGTTTTTCGGACGGCGTTTTCTGGGAACGAAACTCAGCAAAGAAATAGCCGCAAAAAGCACAGAGGACACAAATAAAGAAACTCATACTTTGTGAGTCTTGTGCATTTTGTGGCAATTGTTTTTAGCCTTTGTGTCCTCTGTGTCTCTGTGGTGAAATTTCTCTAATGAAGATCGCAACCTGGAACGTAAATTCGATAAACGTGAGAATGCCGCAACTCGTTGACTGGCTCGCCGCGGCACAGCCCGACGTGTTGTGCGTGCAGGAGACAAAAACCGTTGATGACGGCTTTCCGGCGCTCGATCTAAAAGCTGCGGGCTACGACGCTGTATTCACGGGCGAAAAAGCGTATAACGGCGTTGCGATACTTTCCAAGTTCCCGATAAATGACGTTCATGTGAATCTTCCCGGCGATGACGAAAGCGCTCCAAAACGGCTTATCTCCGCGACGATAAACGGCGTTCGTATTGTGAACACTTACGTCCCAAACGGTAACGAGTTGTGGTCGGACAAATTCAAATTCAAACTCGACTGGCTTCAGCGTCTGCGGCGCTACTTTGACGAAACGTGCGATGCGAACACCGACGTTCTGCTGTGCGGCGATTTTAACGTCGTGATGGAACCGGTCGACACATGGAACGCCGCCGAACATGAAGGCAAACTTCATTTTTCGCGGCCCGAACGCGCGGCGATGCACTACGTAAAACAGTTTGGCCTCGTCGATTGCTATCGCAAAGTTAACGGTGAGGTGCAGGAATTTTCTTGGTGGGATTATCGCGCCGGCTCTTGGCAGCGCAACCACGGCCTTCGCATCGATCACATCTGGACCTCGCCGTCGCTTGCTGATAAATGCACGAGCTGTGTCATCGACAAAAGCCCGCGTGCCCTAAATCTGCCGAGCGATCACGCACCGGTGATCGCTGAGTTCGAAGTTTGAATTTAGTTGTAGGAAATATTCGGCTGGATTAAGATAAAGACGATGAGCAATATCGAAATTCTAGAAGAAGCATTAAAGCTGCGACCTGACGAAAAGTTTATCATTGTCGAGAGATTATTAAAGAGCCTCGATGCTCCAGACGGCAAGATTGATGAGATCTGGGCAGCAGAAGCGGAAAAGAGGCTTTCCGCTTATCGCAAAGGTAGTCTGAAGGCGATTCCGATGGAAGAAATATTTGATTCCCAATCATGAAGGCCTTCTTCTCCGAATTCGCCGAACGAGAACTTTATGATGCGGTCGATTATCTCGAATTAGAGTTCGAGGGCCTCGGTGAATCTTTTAAGGAAGAAGTCCGTCGTGCGGTCGCACGTATTCGCAAACATCCGCTCGCATGGTCCACCGAACGCGGCGATGTGAGAAAATGTCTTCTCCACAGATTCCCTTACAAGCTCCTCTATTCCGTCGAACCCGATCATATTTTCGTCATAGCCGTCGCTCACCAACATCGAAAACCGGATTACTGGATCGACCGAGAATCTGAGTGAAAATCGTAACCTGGAACATCAACGGCATCGCCTCGCGGCTCGAACACGTCGTGAAGTGGTGCCAAGTCGCAAAGCCTGATGTTTTGTGTCTGCAAGAGACAAAGTGCGTCGATGCAAAGTTTCCGTTTCCGAGATTTCGCTCGATCGGTTACGAACACATCGAGGCGTTTGGCGAAAAGGCCTACAACGGCGTTGCGATTCTCTCAAAACTTGCTTTGAGCGATGTAACGCGCGGCTTTCCGCGTGACAAGCACGATGCACCGCGACGGATGATCGCGGCGACTATCAAAGGCATCCGCGTGGTGAATGTTTACATCCCGCACGGTACAAAGCTCGGGTCGGACAAATTCAAGTTCAAACTCGACTGGATCGCACGGCTGAGACGATACTTCGACAAAAACTTTTCGACGCGCGACCGTGTTCTGCTGTGCGGCGACTTGAACGTCGCGGCGCACGAAACTGACGTGTGGAACCCGCGTCTGTGGAACGGAAAGCTGCACTTTACAAAGCCGGAACGCGAAGCGTTGCTCAATTTGAAAAAGTGGGGCTTTGTCGATTGTCTTCGGCAGATGACGGACGAGCCTGGCGAATTCACTTGGTGGGACATGTTCCGCGAATCGTCGTTTTTGAAGAATCGCGGGCTTCGCATCGATCACATCTGGGCGTCGCCCGCTTTAGCTGACCAGTTGATCGACTGTTGGATAGATCGCTCGCCGCGTGCGTGGCAAAAACCATCGGATCACGCACCGGTTGTTGCAGAGTTTCGCTAACCCCAGCCAAACACCTTCTTCATTATCGGCAAGAGCCGGTGGCCGGCAACGACGTTGTGAAAAAATTCTTCGTGTTCGACCTCGACGCGTGCCATGTCGAGCAGATCCGCGACGCATTCGTCCATCCCGAGTTCTTTCGCAAATACGGCGGCGTCCTCGTACTCAATGGAATTTTGACTTTCGAGCCGGCCGGCAAAATACATCGGCATAAACCAGCCGCAGATAAAACAGCTATGGCCGAGAACTTTGCCAATGGTCCAGAATACCTTTTCGCGACGAGGGTTCGGCCCTGCATCGAGTTTCGCAAGCCACTCGCCGACGCGCCGTCGATGATCCCACTCCTCAGCCTCGATCTGTTTTATACGTGTCTTTTCCGGCGAGTCTTTGAGCGATTTCCAATGCCCGCGATATGCGTATGCTGCGGCAACCTCGCCTGAGTAAGCGTGCTGCAAAATACGGATGAGGTTTTGTTTGGCCGGCATCGGTTTATAAAATTGCAATCAAAACATCTAAAGATTTCTTCAGTCGCAGTGAAAATAGAAACGATTGCCATCAACGTCCTCGACAGTGAACTGTCGTAGTCCCCACGGTTTTGCTTCTAGGGGCTCGACGATCCGCGCTCCCAATGCGCGGAGTTCCTCGTACGTCGCATCGATCTCTGCCGCAAATATCCAAGTCGCGGCACCCTCGAACGGGCGCGCTCTTTTTCGAAAAAATATCACACACTCGCCTCGCGAAGCCGCACCCATCTCGCCGGTCGGCTCAAGCCACCCGATCTCAAAATCCAGCGCGTCGCGATAGTGCCTTTGCGCCCGCTCGACGTCTTCAACCGGGAGCTCCGGCGTTGGTGGTCCGAATGTTGTGCTCATCGTCTTATCGATTTAAGATAACACGCAAACGAAATTGGCAAAGAACCTGCGACTACGCGAGGTTGCATCATCATGAAAAAGCTGACACGAGAACAACAGATCGAACTGCTCGACACATTAAAAGAGCGTTTTGAGGCGAATATGACCCACCACGCTAAGCTGAAATGGACGGACGTCACGGCGAAGCTCGAATCTTCCCCTGCACGACTGTGGTCGCTCTTTGAGATGGAGCGAACGGGCGGCGAGCCTGATGTCGTCGGGTTTGATAAGAAAACAGGCGAGTATATTTTTTACGATTGTTCAGCGGAAAGTCCAAAGGAGCGCCGAAGCCTCTGTTACGATGCCGCCGCGCTTGCGTCACGTAAAGAGCACAAACCAAAAGACAGTGCGATGAATATGGCCGCGGCGATGGGCGTTGAGCTTTTGACCGAGGACGAGTATCGCGAGCTGCAATCCCTAGGCGAGTTTGATCTCAAAACCTCAAGCTGGGTAAAGACACCTGCCGACATTCGCGTCCTTGGCGGCGCCATATTCTGTGACCGCCGCTTCGGCCGCGTCTTCACGTATCACAACGGCGCCGAGTCGTACTACGGAGCGAGAGGCTTTCGCTGCTCGTTGCGGGTCTAGTCCCAACCGGAGCGAATAACAATAGTCTCTGGTGCAACTGTCAAAAGACAAGACCGGTCGAGAAGCGAAAATTGTGGTCCGTCCCCGCGTCGAATTTGATCGGATTGTAATCGACCTGAAACGCGCGAAGAGCGACACCTTTTCCTAATCTCACATCCAATCCACCGCCGAACGCTCCGGCAAATCCGGTTTCGCTGGTACTGCGCGGGCATGGAATGATCAAGATACATGTAAAGCCGCCGCCCTGGATCTTATTGCTCCTGTGTGCGGCCCCGATCATTGCGTGTGCAAATGGCTTGACGCGCTTGCTCGTCGAGTTGTCCTTGATCTGAACTCCGCCGAGAAAATTGTAGAGTGACGTTTTCGCATCAAAGGCGAACGTTGCCGTGGGGTTGTTCTGGCTCCCCGATGGCACTTGAAATGCTAAGCGGCCTTTCTTGTATGTTCCTGAGACATCGCCCTTGATGCCGACGTAACGGCTCAAATTAACGACGCCGGAGGCGTTAAAACCGTGCTGGCTCACGCGATCCTGATAAACTCGCGGCGCCGCCGCGCCGCCGGGCCCGAAATCCGCGCCGGCACTCCCAAACGAATAGCCCGCGAAGAATTCGGCCCGCTTTACCTCATCCGTCTGCGCCGGTGAGCAAATGCTGGCGATAACAACAAAAGCGAAAGCACTGACCGTGCTATTCATAATCCAATCCTCCTGGTTTAATCGAGTGTTCCCTTGATGCAAACAGGCGCGAAAGAGGTTGCCTCACGATCGCGGCTTGCCGCAATGCAGCGCGGTCTGGGCAAGCTCAATATTATCCTAAGTGGTAGTTTTTAGTTTACTGCCAATGATCGCCATCGGAAGCAGCATCGCCGTAAAGATAATGTGATACCAAACTGGTACAAGCGACCACGACATTGCCAACTTTAATAGACCCATTGCCAACAGCAGAAAGCCCAGGATCAAAGGCGCGCGTTTGTTTTCGCCAGAAACAAGCGCTGCGACAAATCCCGAGATCACCGAGACTACTGAACCAAGGACACAATGGATGAGGAGGCTGGTCGCATCCGGAGTGAATGGAGAGCCGTTTTCA
>JBJXFZ010000041.1:0-2856 GCA_046154245.1 Pyrinomonadaceae bacterium | reverse complement strand
GAGGCGATCACAAAAGTCCTGTCGACGACCGAAGGTGCGTTTTCGCTGCTTTTCTTAACGCCAACGGCGCTCATCGCGGTGCGTGACCCCCGCGGGTTTCGACCGCTTGTTCTCGGCAAATTCAAAGGTGCTTGGTGTGTGGCGAGCGAGACTTGTGCATTTGACCTGATCGACGCCGAATACGAACGCGAGGTTGCGCCGGGTGAGATGGTCGTCATCGATGCCGACGGGATACGCAGCTCGTTTCCTTTTGAGAAAAAACAGGCGGCGGTCTGCACGTTCGAGCACGTGTATTTTTCGCGGCCCGACTCGATCATCTACGGCCGCTCCGTCAACGAATCGCGTCACAAGATGGGTCGCCGGCTCGCAGTCGAACATCCTTGCGACGCCGACCTCGTCGTGCCCGTGCCCGACAGCGGCGTTGCGGCGGCGATCGGTTACGCGGCCGAGTCTGGTATTAACTTTCGACAGGCGATCATTCGCAATCACTATGTTGGCCGCACGTTTATCGAGCCGACGCAATCGATCCGCTCATTCGGCGTGCGGCTCAAACTCAACCCGATAAAAGATCTGATAAACGGCCGCCGCGTTGTGCTTGTCGATGATTCGATAGTGCGCGGCACCACGTCGAAGAAGATAGTCGAGATGATCCGCGCCGCCGGCGCGACCGAGGTCCATATGCGCATCTCGTGTCCGCCGACAGCTCATTCGTGCTACTACGGCGTCGATACGCCACATCGACAGGATCTGATCGCATCGCGAATGACGGTCGAGGAAACCGCCAAACATATCGGAGCAGATTCGCTCGGGTATCTATCTTTGACGGGAATGCTCGAGGCGGTCGGATTAGATTCAGCGTCGTCATGCAACGCATGTTGGACGGGCAAGTATCCAACTCTCGTCGTCAACAGCAAAGCGGCCTAACGTGGAGTTTTTAAAAGTATGGGTGAGGACAAGCCATACACGATATCAATGGAAAATCGCGGCGAGTATCTTTATGCGATCGTTGGCGGTCTACAAACGACTCCTGAGATCGCTATGAGTTACTGGAGAGAAGTTATAGACAAATGTGAAGAATTCGGAATCTCAAAGGTTCTGATGGAACACGACTTTGTCGAAACGATCTCGATGCCCGAGGTAGTCGAAATTATGGGGCCGTTAAGCGATCTGCTTCGCGGCCGCAAGATCGCATTCATCGATCGTTTTGCACACGACGATGTGAGCGAACTGGGCAAAAAGATGGCCCGCAGCCGCGATGTCATGGTGCAGATATTCGACGACGCAGCCCGAGCGGAGAAATGGCTGCTGGCGAATTAGTAAGTAGATTTTCCGCATTGAAAGTTCGGCAGGCGAGTGCAAACGTATCGATGCCGAAAACAGAAAACCGTATGTAGTGGTAGCCCTTAATCAAGCGCATATGGAATTTAATATCCGTTGTTTACGAAGTTTAGGAGGGAGAGCATGAACCGACTGATCGCATTGATATTCTGTTTTTTCGTAACGGTATTACAAGGTTACGGTCAGACCTGGGGTTGTCCCGAAAAAGATTACAAATGCCAACTTGATGTTCGGATGAGGGCCCTTCAATCCGATCCGAAGAATCCAGAAAATTATTACAATCTTGGCATCGTTTTTCAGCGAAGTGGAGCACACAAAGAAGCGATCGAATCATTCAGCATGTACATTGTAATTCCTGGCGTTAAACCGGAATTGCAAGCTGACGGTTATAACAATCGCGGCATATCGCAACGCGCTTTGAAGCGACCAGAACTAGCCTACGACGATTACACAAAGGCGATTGAGCTCAACTCGAAAAAACCTGAATTCCTCGTCAATCGTGGAAATGCGTCGGCTGATATGAAGAAGTTCGATCAGGCTTTCGGAGACTATCAGCGGGCGATTACACTTGATCCCAGATATGCTCAGGCATATGCACAGCGGGGAATACTTTACTCAACTCAGGCGCGAATTGACGATGCCCTTCGTGATTTCGCTAAGTCAATCGAACTTGATCCAAAATACGCCGAACCTTATTACAATCGGGGAACTATATATTTCCAAAGAAAAGAATGGGCAAAGGCGATTCCGGATTTTGACAAATACGTTGGTCTTGCCGAGAGCCCAAGCTATCTTGCCGATGGCTATATGAATCGAGGTATTTGCCATTATTACAATGGAAATAAGCAAAAGGCTTTGGAAGATTTTTCTAAAGTCATTGAGATTCAACCGACGCAACCTAAGGCCTACCAAGCACGAGCAATGCTTTATCGTGAAATGAAAAAGGACGATTTAGCTGCTGCCGATGAGCGGAAAGCTGCGGAGCTCGCCACATCTCAAAGATAAACAGGTGACAACATTCACCTTTCAATTTTCATCTCAATCACGTAAACTGATGTTCCTCTACAGTGGGGGCGACAGGCTTCGACAGGGGCTTGTATAGATCTTTGAATGCACGTCGGGCTTGGCTTGTTAGCTCGTTAAAAAAACTTGTCAAAAACAAATGCTAATCAAGAATTAGCTCTTGCTGCCTAATTAACTTTAGCTACAGCAATGTCACGCCGGAAGTCTGTCTGATGCGACCGGTTGTGGCACAACTCAGTTCAGGCTCGGGCGCGTTCACCACCTGCGAACGCGGCTTAAAGTTAGTCAGGTTAGCCGTCGATGAGGTCTTGTCGATTCATCTGCTCACCGATGGCGAAACTAAAGTGAATCGACTAAACGTGTAGATTTTACTGGTCGCAACCTTTGGATGCGGGTTCGATTCCCGCCGCCTCCACCATTTATTTTTATGAAGATAACTAGATCGTACCCAATCTCTTGTCTTTTTGCATTCTTATGCGTTCTAACAGCGTATTC
>JBJXFZ010000036.1:0-39682 GCA_046154245.1 Pyrinomonadaceae bacterium | reverse complement strand
GGATAATAATTTATCTTCATTCTTTGAAACCTCCATCTGGAAAAGCGTTATGAATCGTAACGCAATCTTCTAAAGTTACAACTCGCAAAACGCGATCACCGAATTCTGGAATTCGTCCCCAAAATCTAACACGACCGTCTTGTTGGACATCGCTGCGAATCGGGTTCTCAATAACCAATATACACCATTCCTTTTGCAAATACGGGCGCTTTCGCAGCACTTCATTCTCAAAGTAGGCTGTGTATTTATAAACTGGCATTCTTTCTAAACTTCAACAATCGTGGTCACGATCACGGGTTTTGAGCTGAGTTCTTTTTGGACGAAGCGTTTGAGATGAATTCGCAGGTTCTCTTTGAAGACTGTGCGGTCGGCGATCTGTTCCGGCTTCATCTCGGCGACGGCTTCGGCGACGGCGGTGCGGGCATCTGAAGCAAAGCCGTTGGTAAGATCAAGTCCGGCGACGCCTGTGAGCGTAATTTGTGGCTCGCCGACGAGCGTGTGACGCTTTTTATCGACGGTTACGACGAGCGAGATCATGCCGCCATAGGCGAGTTTTTTACGCTCACGAATAATGTCGTATTCGATCTCGTCACTCGATTCCTCGTCAATAAAGGTTTTGTAGAGTTCGTGTTTCTCTACGACGCGGGCACCGTACTGGTCGAGTTCGAGAACTTCTCCATTCTCGATCAGGACGATGTCTTTGTCTTCGTAACCGGCTACGTGATTCTTAATAAATTCTTTCTGCCGAAACAGCATCCGATATTCACCGTGAACCGGAACGACAAACTTCGGCTTCGCGGTCTCGACCATGATCTTAATGTCTTCCTGCGAGGCGTGACCGGATACGTGAACAAGCCGGCGTTTTTCTTCGATAATGTTCGCGCCGCGCTTGTAAAGATGACCGATGAGTCGGCTGATGTTCTTTTCGTTGCCGGGAATGATGCGTGCCGACAGAACAACCGTGTCGCCCTTTTGGATCTCGAGACCTTTGTAGACGCCCGTCGCCAGATTCCACAACGCCGCACGCATCTCGCCCTGCGAGCCTGTAACGAGATAACAGACCTCGTCGTCATCCAGTGCACGCGAAGCCCCGATCTCAACCATCGTGTCGCCTGCGATCTTTAAGAGACCTTGATCTGAGGCGATCTCGACGTTCTTCTGCATCGAGCGGCCAAGGACGCAGACTTTTCGGCCAAACTCGTGTGCGATGTCAAAAATAATCTGTAGGCGGTGCAGCGACGACGAAAATGTCGAAACAAACAGCCGTCCCGGCGCTTCTTCAAAGATCTCTTCAAACGCCGGAATCACCGCCTGTTCCGACGGCGTACGGCCCGGCACGGTCGCGTTTGTCGAATCGCACAGCAGCGCGAGAACGCCTTCGTCGCCGATGCGGCCGAGCATTTCGAGATCATATGGCTTACCAATCACGGGGGTATCGTCGATCTTGTAATCGCCCGTGTGAATGAGCGTACCGGCCGGTGTGTGAATGGCGAGCGAGAAACACTCGACGAGCGAGTGCGACGCGTGGATGAACTCGATGTCGAACACGCCAATATTGAGGCGGTCGCTCGCTTTGACACGATGCAAGAGCACATCGTTGAGCATGTTGAATTCCTCAAGCCGCTTCTCGGCAAGCGCGAGCGTAAACCGCGACGAGTAAACCGGTAAATTGAACTTTCGGAGGATGTATGCGAGCGCTCCGATGTGGTCCTCGTGGCCGTGCGTTAGGATGATCGCCGTCAGATCGTCGCGATATTCTTCGAGGAAATCGAAATTCGGTATCGAGATATCGACGCCATACGGCGTTTCCTCAGGAAAGCCCATGCCCGCGTCGACAACGATCATCTCGCCGCCGTAGCGGATTCCCATGCAATTCATTCCGAATTCGCCGATACCGCCGAGCGGAATTATTTCGATCTTGCTCATAAAACGTAAAAGTATAACATAGCGATTCGATATACTTGACAAAAGTGTCAGGATTAGGGGAACATACTCACGACAATTTGTTTGGGGAGTAGAAACCTCGGTGAGAGTCGAGGTCCAGTCTGTCGTCATTACGATCTGCCGCAGCCACGGCGATCCGGCGTTCTGGAAAATATCGAGACCTTTGCGGCTTAGACAGCTCGCAGAGGTTTTTGTTTTGCGGGCGATACATCAGGAGGATCTCGCAAATGAATCTATTCCCTTTCAACGAATATTGGTGGTTTTACGGCCTTTTCACGCTTTTTGTCCTATTGATGCTTGCACTCGACCTCGGTGTCTTTCACCGCAAGTCACACGAAGTTTCGTTCAAAGAAGCCAGTATCTGGAGCATCGTATGGGTCTCGCTGGCGCTTGTTTTCAATTTCGTTCTTTACAAATACGCGCTTTGGAAGTTTCCGCAGGATGAAAGACTCTTCGCCGTGCCCGGTTTTGCTCCGGACTTAGCGGCGTGGAATGTCTCGCTGGAATTTCTAACCGGTTACATAGTCGAAAAATCGCTCTCGGTCGATAACGTCTTCATCTTTGTGATGGTATTCGCATATTTTGCGATCCCGGCCAAGTACCAGCATCGCGTCCTGTTTTACGGCATCCTTGGGGCGCTCGTATTCCGTGCCATATTCATCGCGATGGGCTCGGCGCTGATGCAGTTTCATTGGGTGATCTACCTGTTTGGCGGCTTTCTGATCATTACGGGGATAAAGATGTTCTTCGCTCAGAGTGAAGAGATCGAACCCGAGAAGAACTTACCGATCAGGATATTCCGACGATTTATGCCCGTCTCGCCGACGATCGACGGCAAGAACTTCTTTTCAAAGATCGACGGCAAATGGCATGCAACTCCATTATTTATAGCGCTTTTGTTTTTAGAGGCGACCGATATTATTTTCGCGGTCGATAGCGTTCCCGCGATCTTTGCGATAACCGGCGAGCCAATGATCGTGTTTACGTCAAACATCTTTGCGATACTCGGCCTGCGATCGATGTACTTCATGCTCGCAGGTGTGATCGATAAATTCTATCTACTAAAATACGGCCTTGCCCTGGTGCTGGTGTTTGTCGGTTTAAAGATGGTTTGGCTAAACGACGCCTTTGGGGGCAAGTTTCCGATCTCGTATTCGCTCGGATTCATTGTTTCGGTCATTGGACTATCGGTCATCTTATCGCTGATCTTTCCCCGGACCGAGAACATCGACGTCGAAAACGCGGCCTAAGAACTCGGAAAACTACGTTTACAGGCACGTTATCTTTTTTGAAACCATGCCTTTATGGCGCGCGTCTCTACTGTGACAAGCAGTTTCGAGGTAAACGCAAATGAAAGAAAATTTCAAGGACGACCAAATAGACCTGCTGTTGCAAAGGATAGTAAATGACGCTGCTTTTGACGACGCCAGAGTTGATGAGATCGCCGATTCGCCGCAGCTCTGGTGGGGCGTACAGCGAAAGATCAAAGCTGAAGCGAGTGCCGTGGCGAACACCGGTGCGGGGCTGATCAGGCGTTGGCTGCTGCTCGGCGCGTCGTTGAGCGTGGCGGCTTTGTTGTTGGCCTTCTTCTTTGTCCCGAGACCACCTGAAAACACCGGCGAACAAGTTGCAAACGCGCCGGCCCGATCTTTACGAGATGAGAGTAACGACCTTGAGGACCGAGTAAAACCCGTTGAGAATCCATCAGTTGACCCAAAAGCCACCAATTCAATCGAAACCGCAAGCAAGCCCGCGAATTCCGTCAAAAAGGCAGTTGTAGATAGAAAGAGTCCCAGGCCTCAGCAACCAAAGAGCAGAACGACCACCGCAAAATCGGCACCTATCGAGGTCAAGTCTGAGTTTATTGCCCTCTCATATGCGCGAAATCCTGAGAGCGGCCAGATCGTTCGCGTAAAGGTGCCGAGTTCTATGATGGTCTCACTCGGTTTGGTAGCGTCGGTTGAAAAGCCAGCCAATCTCGTTAACGCCGAGATACTGGTTGGCGACGATGGCATGACACATGCTATTCGCTTTATTCGGTAGGTTTAAGCTGCTGGAGTTAATTATGTTTGTTAAGTATTTATTCACAATTTTCGTAACCATTTTGGTAACATCAGCCGTTTTTGCGCAGCGACCGCCTGGACAACCTGGCATGCCGATGCCTGGTGGCGGTCCGCCGGCAAGACCCGACTGGGTGAAGGATTTTGACGCTAATAAGGATGGCAAAATCGATTCGACTGAATTTCAGTCAGCTATCGATGCGTCATTTGTCAGATTCGACAAGAATGGAGACGGCTCGGTCGATCCCAACGAAATACAACGCCCCCGACCCGACGGCAGACCGATGCCGCCAGCCGATCAAGTCATGAGGCCGCAACGACCACCCGCAGGACCGCCGCCGGGGCCGGGGATAACGCCTGAGGGCGGGCGAGTGCTGCCGCCGTTCTTCTTCGCTGACCGCGTCGCGGATGGTGTTTCAACCAGCAAACCCGAATTTGAAAAGATCGTTCGCAATGTTTTTACCGAAATGGATAAGAACGGCGACGGCTTCCTTTCACAAGAGGAATCGCGTCCGCCAAAACGCCCGGGCGTCGGTCCGGTGGGCGGAACGCCGCCGCCGCCGCCGCCGAACGCCCGTTTCATCGCAGCCGAACTTCGTTTTGGCGATAAGCTGATAGCCGGACAGCCCTTCTCCGCGGATGTTGTTATCGAAGACACCCGTCGACTGTACGACGGCTCGACGGTAACAAAGCAGCGACGCGGTGCGATCTATCGTGACGGGCAAGGCCGCACGCGACGAGAACAGCCGCTTGAGCCGGTAGGTGGCTTCAATATTGTTGGAAGCGACAACAAGCCGCTCAGCCTTGTGTTTATCAACGATTTCGTTGCAAAGACACAGACTTTTCTGAATCTGAACAATAAAGTCGCAAGGACGAGCGGTCTCGGTCCGCAAGCAAACCCATTTGAAAATAACCAACCCGAAGATGCAAAGACCGAATCGCTCGGAACACGCACGATCGAAGGCGTGAGGGTCGAGGGAACCAAAACGACGTTCGAGATCCCGGTTGGCCGTCTCGGTAACGACAAACCGATCGCAGTCATCACCGAAAGCTGGTTTTCGCCGGAGCTTGGCGTGATCGTTATGTCGCGTCACGTAGATCCGCTCGCCGGAGAGCACGTTTTCAAACTCGTGAATCTCAAGCGCGGTGAGCCGTCGGCGGAGCTTTTCAACATACCGGCCGGCTTTCGTGTCGAAAATAGCGAGCCTAGAAAAGAGAGAATGTGAGTTGTCCAAGACGCAGATTTATAGACAATGTTCGATGAGGTTCTAAATATCAATTTGCAACGCGAAGCTCAATTTTCGGCGATAGAGTTTACTGACGGTACGCCCGTGTCGGACGCAAAACTCGTCGAAAATGTGCTCGCCGGCGACGAGGCGTCATTCGCTGAGATCTTTGAAAGATACAAGAAGCACGTTACCCGAGTCGTCGGACGTTATTTCCGGGACCGCAGCGAGATCGAGGAGCATGTGCAGCAGGCGTTTGCAAAGGCATATTTTTCTCTGAAGAGTTTTCGCGGCCTTCAGGACCAATCGCTTGCGGCCTGGATCACAAGGATCACCGTCAATGTCTGCTATGACGAGTTCCGTCGCCGCCAGCGTCGCAGCCAGAGCCTGTTTACCGACATGACGACCGCAGAAAATGAGTATGTTGAATCGATCATCGACAGCCGTGCGGGCACGCCGGAGAAGGAGCTCGGCAACGCCGAACTCGCAGACAGGATCCTGTCGAGTGTCGATGCGAGAGATCGCGTCGCCTTGGGGTTGGTTTATTCTGAGGATTACACGCTGGACGAGGCGGCGAACGTTCTCGGCATCACGACCAGCAACCTAAAATCGCGGCTCTTCAGATGCCGCAATCATATTAAGAAACGCTTTTCCCACTTATTTTGAACGATTTGTTTCGGAGGATTGATGAAAATTCTAAAATTCGTAGTTATTGTTGTGTTCGTATCAGCCGCAGCGCTTGTTTGGCTCTCACGCTCAAACCCCGTCACCGGCCAGGGCGGCGGGACGTCCCTTTCAGCCCCGACCGGGGTTACCGCGACCGACAATATCTATAACAACAAGGTCGGCGTCCATTGGGATACGATCCGCGGAGCGACGTCGTATCGGATCTTCAGGAATACGACAAACACCACAACCGGTGCGACAGACCTCGGCACGACGGCGGCTCCTTTCTTTTTTGACGCAGGCGCGATCGCCGGGCAAACCTTCTTCTATTTCGTCCGAGCTGAGAATGGCACCGAGCAGAGTCCGATGAGTGCATCCGATCAGGGCGTGCGTTCGACGACCATTCAGGTTGGACCTGTGCCGCCGCTTGAACCGCCGCCGCCGGCTCCTCCGGCAAATCCGCTGACCGCAAGAAAAGCGTATCTTGGCAAAGCCTTATTCTGGGACGAGCAAATGTCGTCGACACACACGGTTTCGTGCGGGACTTGTCACCTGCCGGGGGCGGGGGGTGCGGATCCACGAGTGGCTTCGAATCCCGGTCCCGACAACACGTTTGGCTCGCCGGATGATATCGGCGGCACGTTGGGTGTTCCCTCGAGCAACGCCGACGGCAGCTATCTTAATCACGCGACTTACGGCTTGAATGATCAAGTCACCAGCCGAAATTCAACGTCCGCGGTGAACGCGGTTTACTTTCCGCTTCTGTTCTGGGACGGCCGGGCGACAGGAACCTTTCGCGACCCGGTGACAACCAACATACTTATCAACGCGGGCGGAGCTCTTGAGAGCCAGGCCGCCGGACCGCCAACATCCGACGTCGAGATGGCGCACTCGGGACGGAATTGGAACGACGTTGCCGCTCGAATGGCTGCGTCTAAACCGCTTGCCTTGTCGCCAACTGTCCCGGCAGCGCTTTCAACTTGGATCAATGGCCGCACCTATCCGGAGCTTTTTGAGGAGGCGTTCGGTACGCCTGACGTGACGCCATCGCGTATCGCTCTCGCTATCGGCACGTACGAGAGAACGTTGTTTAGCGATCAGACGCCCCTCGATCTTGCTAATGCGGGGATCACACCACTCAATGCCGCGGCCCAGCGGGGCAGAAACATTTTTACCGGGCCCGCCGCCTGCAATGTCTGTCACGCCGGCAACCTATTGACGGATAACAGCTTCCGCGACATCGGCGTGAGGCCGTCGAACGAGGACACAGGCCGATTCCAGGTTACCGGTAACGCGAACAACATCGGACAGTTCCGCGTGCCGAGCCTGAGAAACGTCGCTCTCAGACCTCGCTTCTTTCATAACGGCCGCTTTACGACACTCGATCAGGTCGTCGCGTTCTACAACCGCGGCGGTGACTTTCCAAACAATCCAAACGTCCCGAATAACTTGATCCGTCCGCTTGGTTTGACTCAGGCACAACAAACCGACGTGGTCGCATTTCTCCAATCTCTGACCGACCCGCGCGTCGCGGCCGAGACCGGATCGTTCGATCGACCTACCCTGTATACGCAGTCGAATCGCGTTCCGCAAATTACCGGGACAGGACGTGCGGGTTCAGGTGCGGCGACGCCCTTGATCAGAGGGATTTCGCCACCGATCGCAGGTAATTCGAACTTCACGGTGTCTGTCAATCGCGCACTCGGCAACGCAAACGCGGTGCTGGTGATCGACTCGGTCGATCCGGGCGTCGGAACGACGATACCGGCAACAGGTTCGTTCGCCCGCGTAACGACAACAACGCAAAATACAGGCGCCGCGAATGGATGGGCGTCATTGACGATGCCGATCCCGGCGACGTCAAACATAGTCGGACGGACGTTCTTTGCCCGCTGGTATGTTCAGGACGCGGGCGCAGCAAACGGATTTTCGGTCTCCCAGGCCGTGAGATTCACGGTGTTCGGTGAAGCGACCACGGTCAACCGCCCGGCATTTGTGGATTTTGACGGCGACAGGAAAACAGACATCTCGGTCTATCGCCCGTCGAGCGGACAGTGGTGGATATCAAAGAGCTCCGACAACCAACTGATCTCTCTTCAGTTTGGAGTTGGTACGGACAACATTGTGCCTGCTGACTACACGGGCGACGGTAAGACCGACATTGCAGTATGGCGACCGGCAAGCGGTGAATGGTTCGTTCTTCGCAGCGAAGACAACAGTTTCTTCTCGTTCCCATTCGGCCAAAACGGTGACATCCCGGCGCCCGGCGATTTTGACAACGACGGCCGGGCCGACGTGACGGTTTTCAGACCAAGTTCCGGAACATGGTTCACTCAAGCCAGCACCCAGGGAACTATCATTCAGCAATTTGGCACGAACGGCGACGTGCCGCAGACCGGTGACTACGACGGTGATGGTCGGGCCGACGTGGCGATCTTCAGACCGTCTAATGGCCAGTGGTGGATCAATCGCTCGACCGCCGGCGTCATTGCAGGCGAGTTTGGCACCTCGACCGACAAGCCGGTTGCGCATGATTTCACAGGCGACGGCAAGACTGATGTCGCGTTCTGGCGGCCATCGAGCGGAGAGTGGTTTATTCTGCGAAGCGAAGATTCGAGCTATTTTGCGTTCCCGTTCGGACTCGCAAGCGACATTCCGGCGCCGGGTGATTACGATGGGGACGGCAAATCGGACGCAGCGGTTTTCAGGCCGGCGAGCGGAACATGGTTCGCAAATCGCTCGACCCAAGGCACGCTGATCGCTACCTTTGGCGTGGACGGAGACCGCCCGGCGCCAAACGCGTACACACCCTGATCCAGGTATCTTGGGGTTTATTGATTGCCGGACGCATCGTCGTCCGGCTATTTTTTTGCAATGGTTCTGTAGAGAGCAACCCACTCATCGAACGTGAGCGTTTCGGCCCGGCGTTTTGAATCGATGCCTGCCGCTGCGAGATCTGCTTCTGCACTAATGTGAGAGCGCCTCAAATTATTCAATATCGTCTTTCGTTTTTGCTCAAAGGCCGTTGAAAGCAATCGTGTAAACTGCGGCTCATCTGCGATCGTGTGAGGTTTTGGGGTGAGTTCGACAACTGAACTCCACACCTTCGGACGAGGGTAGAACGCCGTCGGATCAACGTCAAACAGATGAGTTGCGCTGAAGGCTGCCTCAGTGATCACCGTCAGGAATCCGCGTTCGCTATTACCGGGTTTCGCAGTTATCCGCTCCACAACTTCACGCTGCAGCATCAATACGATCTTTGAGAAGACCGCACGTTCATCTGCGAGCTTCTGCAAGATCGCAGTCGAGATGTAGTAAGGCAGATTGCCGACGAGTTTTGTCGAATGCGGATTGCGGATCGCGGATTGCGGATCCACTTCTCGTAACTCGGTCTCGAAATTGAGGCTGAGCACATCCGCCTCGATCACCCGGAAAGTTGCTGCATTACTAAACTGTGTTCTTAAGACCGATACGAGACCTCGGTCGATCTCGATCGCGACGACGTTCGCACCGGTTGCGATCAACTTCCCTGTCAGCGCTCCTTCGCCCGGACCTATCTCGACAACCGTATCGCTATCACCAAGATCAAGAGCCTTGACGATACGGTCGATGACTGCTTCGTCGCGGAGAAAATTCTGGCCGAGCGATTTTTTTGGGCGCGTCATTGTCTTTGAGGATAACCCGAGATCTCAATATCGTCGCCGTGAGTATGAACTAAAACGTTCGACAGTTTGATCGTTCCGGCGAGCGTATCCGCGCCCGCACCGCCGATCGCGTTCGGAGCTTCGCGACCGCCGATGATCATGGGAGCGGCTATGAAAGTGACCTTATCGACGAGCCTCGCGTCACAAAACGAACCGGCGATCTCGCTGCCGCCCTCGACGAGGACGCTTTGAATATCACGGCGCCTTAATTCCGCCAGAACGCCATCGAGGTCGCGACCGCCAGACGGCGACAAAATCACCTCGACACCGGCCGAGAGCAGAACATCGATCTTTTTTTGATCGCGGCTGTTCGTAAAGATCAGCGTCGGCGTATCGGCCGCCGTCGCGGCCAAGGATGAATCAACCGGCGTTCGAAGCTGATTATCGAGCACCACGCGAACAAGCGGGCGCCGACGCGCTCCGCCGCTGCGATCAGTGAGATTCGGGTTGTCTACGACGGCTGTGTTGCTGCCGATGAGAATTGCGTCCTGCTCGTGACGCAGATCCTGAACACGTTTTCGTGCGGCGTCGCCTGACAACGCCGTCGAAACGCTATTGTCGATCGAAATGCGACCGTCAAGCGACATCGCGAGTTTCAGATGAACAAACGGTCGCTGCTTTATGTGCCAGCAGATGAATTTCTCGTTAAGCCGAGCAGCTTCGTCGGCGAGAATTCCGGTCACGACCTCGACGCCGGCTTGTCGTAATCTTTCGAAGCCGCGCCCCGACACGAGCGGATTCGGATCTTCGATCGGACAAACAACTCGCTTGATACGGGCGCTTATCAGCTCCTCGGTACACGGCGGCGTCTTACCGTGATGATCGTGCGGCTCGAGCGAGATATACGCCGTCCCGCCGCGTGCTCTCTCACCGGCCTGCTCGAGCGCGATCACCTCTGCGTGAGTGACGTTGTCGTAAATGTAAGTCCCCTCACCGACAATCTCACCGTCGGTGGAGACGATCACGCAGCCGACGAGCGGATTTGGTGAGACAAGACCGCGTCCTTGAGCCGCTAGTTCTACGGCCCGTTTTGAAAACCCGATATCGTCCTCCTCAACGATCATCTAATTAAATAATCCGTTAACGTAACTTTCCGGGTCAAAAACCATAAGATCATCGACCTGTTCGCCGATGCCGACGTAGCGGATCGGCAGGTTCAGTTCGTTAGCGATGGCCACGGCGATGCCGCCTTTTGCGGTGCCGTCCAGTTTCGTAAGGACGATGCCGGTGACGTCGGCGGTTTTCATAAATTGCCGCGCTTGTTCAAGGCCGTTCTGGCCCGTTACAGCGTCGATGACGAGCAAAGTCTCATGCGGCGCTTGCGGCACTTCGCGTGCGGCGATGCGTTTCATCTTTTCAAGCTCTGCCATCAGGTTTGCCTTGTTGTGAAGACGGCCAGCGGTATCGACGATCAAAACGTCAGACTCGCGTGCTTTTGCTGCCGCTAGCGCATCGAACAAAACCGCCGCCGGATCGGTCCCCTGCTTTTGCTGTACGATCTCAACGCCGGCGCGCGTCGCCCAGATCTCGAGTTGATCGCTCGCGGCGGCGCGGAACGTATCAGCGGCGCAAATTAACACATCATTGCCTTCGTTTTTTATACGCTGAGCGAGTTTGCCGATAGTCGTAGTCTTGCCGACGCCGTTTACGCCGACGACCATCAGCACATAGGGTTTTATCGCCGCATCGAGCTTTCGTTCGTCGGCAACACCGCGTTCCTCGGCATGATGCAGAATGTCGAGCAACTCGCGCTTCATTGCGCCTTTCAGCGCATTGAGATCGCTGATCTCCGCGCGCGAAACGCCACGTCGAATCGTACCGAGCACCTGCATCGTCGTCGCGACACCGATGTCGGTGGAGATGAGCATCTCTTCGAGTTCATCGAGCAGCGCGTCATCGATCTGCTTGCGGCCCTCAAAGATCGTGTCGAGACGTGTATTTATCGAGTCGCGTGTCTTCTCGATGGCACGGTTGAACCGCACGCCAAGCTCTTTCTCAACCGCCGCCTCTTGAGCTTTTAGTTCCTCGACAGACTTATCGAGCCCAAGCACCGAGCTTGAAAATTTGTCTTCCTTACTTCTACGCCAAAACGCCATAAAATCGCGGGCTATCGCAAACTAAAGAGTATAAAAAAATATCGCACGCTTGGGAAACGTGCGATATTCACGAGCAAAATATGAACTTTGTTAACTTTGATACAACTTCAAACGGTCAGACGCTTTATAGATCGCAAAGCCGAGCACGCACGAGAACACGACCGAGAAGTAGAATGTAAACAGGCTGCCGACAAATATCGCGGGCAGATTGCCGACGCCCGGCATGTCGAACGCGCTAAGTGCAGCCGAGATCATCCCGACAACGACGCTCGACGCAATTGCGATCAATAAGCTCATGAACAATATTTTTACGTAATCTACGCCAAGACGTTTTATCGTATCGAGTCCAACCAATGGATTTAATGTCGCGGCAAACGAGCGCGTGTAACCTGCAACGGCGCACGCGGCCGGAAAATAGAAAAAGCCCCACAGCAAAAACACACCGCCGATGACTAGAAAGCCAAGGCCATAGCCGAGAACCTTCGAGATCATCGCTTCACGTTCTTTGGCAATGGTCTCCGGCGTTTTACCGGTAACCGACTCGAGCTGTGCTTTTTTGTGCTGGTTGATCAGCTCGTTCGCCTCGGCAACCATCGCTTCGGTATCTTGATTGTAAGCGTCGGCGGCGGCAACCGCAGGACGATCGTAAATTTCGTTCGCGTTAGCCGGGACCGCGCCCGACTCAAATTCTTCAACTCGTCTTTTTTGCTCTTCGACGTCCTTCTGAAGAATTTCACGCACCCGCTCGCTTTGCTTTGCCGCGTTAGCGATTAGTGGCACGTCGGGACGCGCAACTCTCGCCGCATCGGTTTGTCCCGATAAATCGGGATTCATCTCGTTGGCGACTGAGTTCATCAAAAAGAACGCGGTCGCGATGACAAGTAGGAACAGTGGGCCAAAGCACGTCAAATAGACGCCAATGCTCAGAAAGAACGGATGAACCACATCGTCCCACAGCGAAAAATCTTCAAAGCTCGGCATGAAGTTCTCCGTGATCTTACCTTGCGAAAAGTTCTCTACAACGTTTGCCAGCACGCCAAACGTGAGCATATTGGCGAGCACGTAGCAGATCAACGCGGCCGCAAACAAAAAGATGTTACCGAGTGCTGTGGCCGACTGGCCAAGCGAAAAGAGTGCGAACATCACCGCGCCAAACACTAGGCTCGTTGTGAATCTGAATGGATAGGAAAATGAGTCGATCAGATCGCCGAAACCAAAACCCGTCGTAGACACACGATGTCTGATGTCGGACTCGGCTCGTTTTTTCTCGACCTGAGCGATCGATCTGCACAACGCTCCGCAGGTTGGGCAGATCTTTACGCTTCCGCCATAGGATTTCGGACAGGCCTTGCAGAACGCGTTCGAACACGATTCGCAGACATACGCCGCGGGCATGTCGGCGTGGATTGAACAGACGTCGGATGGCGTAATTGTTTGCTTGTTGGTCGCATCATTCGAAACGCCAGCTTGCGTGTATCGCCCTTGCTCACGCGCGGGCTTTTGCAACGTCTCGGTGACATTGACTGCGGGCGAGAGGTCTAGAATGTCTTCAGACTCTGGCTGAGCACCTGCCGGCTGGCTCACGGTGACGACAGGAATGATCGGCTGCCCGGCGTCCTTTGCGTTAAAGAACTTAATCAGCGACGGGACTTTGCCGGCCTCGATCCAACGCAGATTGCCCTTTCGCACCTTGTCCTCACGGATCAATGCACCTTCCGCGATCCACGACGTCATCTCGTCGAAATTCGTGTCGTAGACCTTACCGGCAGCGTCAACCTGCCAAGTGTCCTGAACGTTATCGCTCATGCATCAAACAGTAAGTTCGAGAAGTTCTTCCTCCTCAACCATCTCTTCTTCGGGGATCTCTACCGGCGTTTCCGCTGGTGGAACAAAATCCGATAATTCTTCTTCGGGTAGCCCGATCGGTTCGCTTACGATGACCGCATCGGCCTCTGCGGCACGTTTTTCGGCCATTTGCCGGACAATGCCGTTTGCGACTTCGCCGGCATTGCACGCTTCGATGAGAGCTTCGACAACATCGGATTGATAACGCGTGCCGACAAACGAACGCAGCCGTTCGAGCGCCGGCCATAATTCCATTCCCTTTTGATACGGCCGGTCGATGGTCATCGCATCGAACGTATCGGCCACCGATACGATCTTGCCTTGCAGCGGGATCTGATCGCCGGTCAAGCCCTGCGGATAACCCTGGCCGTTAACCATTTCGTGGTGCATGTACATGCCCGGCAGATAATCTTTCATTCCAGGTATCTGCGACATGATCTTGTAACCACGCTGCGGGTGCGTTTTCATGATCTCGAATTCGGCATCCGTCAAGGCGGCGGGTTTTTTGAGAATCGCGTCATCAATGGCGATCTTGCCGACGTCGTGAAGCAAAGCGCTCAGACGCAAAGTCTCAAGCTCTTCGTCACTCAGTCCGAGGCGTTTGCCGATCGCAACCGAGATGCGCGAGACGCGTTCGCTGTGGCCGCGAGTGTATTTATCTTTACCGTCGATCGCGGCCGCGAGAGCCTTGACCGTGCCGACAAAAAGTTCGCGGTTCTCTTCGGCGGCCTTTGCCAGTTTGGCGATCTGCTCTTCGATCTTGCCGCCCATGAGGTTGAAAGTTTCGGCGAGCGTGCCGATCTCAGTGATATTCTCCGCACCAACTCGGGCTGAGTAGTCGCCCGCCGCAATTTGTTTCGCGGCGTCGGCCAGCTTGAGCAGCGGTGAGGTCATCATGCGCGTGAGGAGCAAACCGCAGACAAGAGCAAACCCCGCGAACGCCAAACTGATGATCCACGTCTGGTTCCGCATTTCGCCGACTGAGGCAAGAGCTCGGCTCTCGTCCTGCATCGTGATTACGCCGACAAAATAGCCGTCAGCCACCGCGGCGGTCGAATACGCCCCGATCATCTCGTAAGTATTGTCCTCAAAACTCGCGGTAAAAGGCACGAGCGCCGATTGCACCTGTAGCCCGGATTCGAGCCATTCCTGAACGATCTTGAGGTCGCTCATCTTCTTTCCCGATGAAGCGACGGAAGTGTCGGGATGGAATATCGTCTGGCCCGATTGATCGACGACAAATACGATCGGCAGACCGGCACTCCATAACTCAGATTCTTTGGCGGCACTGATGCCAACTATGTTCTGTGAAATGTTTTGCAGCGATGCGATCGCCACAACGTCAGCGACCTTTGCGCCGTCAATGTTGACGCTAGCGGCAAACGCCATTACGGAATGTCCGCTGGTTTCGATGCGACGCGGACCACCGATCGCGACTTTCGCTTTCGACGGCGTGGCCGACAACTCACTTGCAATGCTGTCAACATCGGCGCGAGTCAAAGCCTCGGCCCGAAACACGGACAACGACTCGGCGTCAGCGGGTTTTACATACAACGCGAGAAGATCTGAATTTTCACGGAGCATCGAACCGAGTCGCGATTCGGTCTGTGCTGACGAAATTATCGCCGGATCGCCTGATAGTTCAAGCGCCGCAGCCAAACTCGAGACTACTGCCGAGTTGCGCCGCCCAAACATCTCGATCGAGCGCGCCTTTTCCTGTACAAGCTGTATCTGGTAGCGGTTCTCTGCCGAACGAAGTTCACGTCCGCTCTTGTCGGACAAAAGCCAACCCGTCAGCACGAGCGGCACGAGGCCGACGAGCAGAAGCGTGGCGACAACAAATACAATTAGGCTAACTTTACGGGTTTTTGTAGACATTTGAAGGGAAGCCGGGGGAGGCCAAGACTCTCTAATTTTACTCGATGAAAACAGGCAGGTCAACAAGTTTTAACGCTCTAATACTTGATATACCGTCACCTATTTAGTCGAGTTTGTCCTGCGGCAAGCCCACAGATCCGATAACCGGGACGATCACGTACAAGCATTGCCGCGTGTTATCAACGGTTGTCTTTCAAAATGCAGTTCTTACGGGATAAACGGCGAGGGTCGCAGCGGCCTGCTTTGCCGGATCAGCCATGAATGTTCGTCATTCAACCGCGAATCCTCGTCGTTCACCTGCGAATCCTCGTCGTTCAGTTGTGAATGGTCGTCGGTGAGTTCTGAATCTTCGCCCTTCAAACTCTATCGTGGGCCGCGCATGGAAAAACAATAGACAAAATCTAACTAACCTTCCCTGAGAGCCATCTTCTTCACCGCGATCTGCAATTTATCATCCCCCGCCGAATCCTCCGACAAAATGAGCGAAAGGATAAGATTTCCTTCCGCTTTCAACTTGCCCTGGGTGGGAACGATGAATTTGCCGGGATTATCCGACGGAAAAAGGCTGAAAGTCCCCAAAAATATCTTTTTCCGGTCCGCGGTTTCATAATGCACCTCAAAAGCTATGGCATGGAGGTTTGGATTGATTGCCTTTACGACCTCCACTTCCACGAATTTATACTTCTCAGGCTCTGAAATTCCGCCCTCCACCGGCTCGGAGTGAGTCCTGTTTTTTGCGTCCAGATAATACACTTTCTCGTTCTTCGCCGGAACGTTTGCCGCGGCATTGCCGGTGTTTTTCTGCGGCCCACGGCTGCAATCGAAAAAAGCCATGCAGAGCAAAACACACGCAAATCCTGTTGTTTTAAGAATAAACATGGCTTTTTTCAACCTCGAAACCAGCCGCCCACTATTCTACCGTCTTTGGTATTACGGGCGTAACGATGATCTCCACCTTCTCCAGTATCAATTCGGCGTCCTGTTTCTCAAGCCGGTCGCCATGCGGGATCACCACAAGATTTACGTGTACCGGGGTCTTCTCGTTCAATTCATTTCGCTGCTTTAATCGTTGCAGCGTTTCCGTAATATTGACCAAAAACTCCGGCTTGTGTTCGTGGTGAGCCCCTTCGATATGCGTCCCGAAAAATGCGAAACTTCCGGCATAATGCGGGTCTTCGATGGGCGTAGCCGCCGTTGCGGTCGGCATATTGATGAAAACCCGGATATAGAAATCGCTCGAAGGCGGCAGCTGAGCATATTTAATGCTGACGAAGACCTTCTCTTTCTCCTTGTCGCTATTGATCAACGCGGCAAAATCCTCGGGGATCAATCTGGTTGGCTTTGTAAATGGCTCCGCCACCTTAACCGATGTCCTTTCGGCGATGGGTATCCTTTTCTTAATATCGAATTTCACATCGGCCCCTGCCCTTATCCGTTTTTCGAGCTTGTCGAATTCAGCCCCCGTTGCCTCGGCTTTAGCCGCATTGCTTCCGATGGCGCTGCTCTCAAATTGATAGCTAAGCAATGGCATGAGCGTTGTCGCGCCCGCCGTGACCTCTACCGGATTGCCCTGCCCGTCCACGAAATGGTTCCATGAGGTGCTGTTCCAGGCGTTGTCATTAGTATTGCTGTTTCCCAGTTCGATGTTCCATTTCGCCCAGCAATAATCCACCATATTATGATGGCCATAGAAGATCGGGTCGCCCGCGGAGCCTCCGCCGCCCATTATCCCGCCGATCCAACCGTGGGCGCTATTGTGTGGCGTTCCCTCGATCTGCGAGCTAAAGGTAAAGAAGTTTGTGTCTGTAAAAAAGGGATCCAGAGTGGCCGTCGTAAAAGCGTTGTGTCCCGCAACGGTTGTTCGCGTCCTCGTCTGGAAAAGCGATGAAGCGGGATCAAGATAGGCTGTGTGAATAGCCGGGTCCTGGTTCCAGTTCCAATATGGCAGGCCGAAGTTTTTGTTTCCGGTCAATTCCTGGCAAATCTTTTCTAAATAAAAGAGGTATGCCCGGTGCCATGAGAAAAAGTGATCAGTGCCGTGTTGGCAAAGGTTGAAGCCGCCTCCGCCAGTGCCGTGGATGCCGGCCTGGAAAGCCCAGCTCCTCTTATCGGCGGCAGGCAAAGCTTTCATCGCAGCGACGGCGTCCCTATATGTGGCAATATCGGCATCCACTTCCGGCGAGCCCGTGCGGAGCCTCCTCCTCGTGGGCCGTTTCTTAATTTGCTCGCAGGCTGTTTCGCAGCCTCCATATGTGCCTATGAGCATCGCAAGGCTGATGAAACCCAGCCCCTTCACAAAAACTCTCCTGCCCACGTTTCCATTTGAAAAAAGGTCGTCCATTGATATGTCTCCTCCTTTAGGGGGTTCAAAAAACGCGTGATGAAGTTTGAATTTGAGCCCACCGCTTCGCCTGAAAACATTCACGCGGGTGCTAAGAGTTGTAAGCAGGGGCCGTTAGGTTTTTGTAGTCAAATCTATCGTGGCGACTACCGGTGCTCCAAGTCCGGGAAATTTCAGAAATCGCCGTTTTCAATTGTGGTTATCGTGACGTTTATATACCCATTGCGAGGCAAAGTCAATATTTTTTCGGGAAACGGTTGATTCTGGGACGCCCGACCGCCAATGGAAACGGCCTGCGTAAACATGCTCCATTAGTGATGATGTGGACTAACCATTGAGATGACGTTGGGCGAAACCGCCACCACTCAGGCTAAGGGAAACAAAAGCCCTTGATAACACGCTGCCCACGCCCGTACGTCAATGGAATCGTCATGCGAGGCGCTTAATAACAAACTGGATTTTCGGGAATCACTAAGTTGACTGAGGTAAGCGGTAGCCATTACTCACGTGGGGGCTACTGACACGATTTTGTAAGAAAAATGGTACACCCGGCATGATTCGAACATGCGACCTCTTGATTCGTAGTCAAGCACTCTATCCAGCTGAGCTACGGGTGCAAACGAACAAATAGATTAGCAGAAAGTGAAAAGGTGAAAAAGCGGGAAAGTGAAAAAGTGAGAAAGATCTCGACGCCCTCGACTCTCGCCTTGCTATTTGGCAAAGTACCCCTGCCGCGTACGCGAGATCAGGTCAGGATTGCGCACGTCGATGCGTATCGCGCGCCATTTACCGTCTCGTTTTGTGTTTTCGGGCTGATACTCGATCGTGTAAAGCGTGCGAAGATCTGCGGCCACCTGGGCGTAGAGGCGGCCCATCTCTTCCAGGCGATTTATCGTGTTTAGCTGTCCGCCCGTTCTGTCCGCAACGATCTGCAGCCTTGCGCGTGCTGCGCGAAACATAGCGATCTGTCGATTGGTCGGGTCGGCGAGCTTATCGGGGTCGCCAGTGGGTAGTGCGAGCGGGTAGATCGTCACACCTTGAGCGTCGGAGCGATTGAGGACGCGAATAAGAATGTCGTTTGTCTCAGGCTTGAGAGTCGTTAAGATCTTGTCATCGCTAACGTTTTCAAGCAGGCCGCGATCCTGGTCCTTTATTGCGGTATCGACGCCATCTGTCAGCACGATTATGGCCTTTCGGCGGCTTTTTTCTTTCGAAAGCTTCTCGAGGGCAAAATCCAGTGCCTTGTAAAGCTGCGTTTTGCCGCGGCCGTTTGACGCCGCGATAGAATGCGCGATCGTTCCACGATCTGACGTAAAGTCGTTGCGAAGATTTATCTTGTCATAAAACTCAACAACGGCGACACGGTCGCTCGGTGAGAGAGCATCGATAAAGCGAAACGCCGACTGCTTTAAAACCTGACGAAACCCAAGCGTCGAACCGCTCATATCGAGCATGATCACGACGCTGAACGGAGCCGCACTCGGTTCGAACCGCGAGATCTGCTGCTTGACACCGTCCTCGTAGATCTCAAAACTCCCCTGCCCGAGGTCGGTGATCGGATTTCCACGCTTGTCCACGACACCGACATTTAACCGAACAATTGACGAATCGACCCGAATGGGATCGTCATCCTGTGCCGCCGCGCCGACAAACGAGATCGCCGTGATCGCAAACAGAAGCAAAATCCTCGAAAAGTTCATAAGCAAATGGTAGCAATTTGACGCCACACGGCGAAATGCGGTTGCATGGCCGAATTGCAGGCTTTGCCTTAACAGATCGCGGTTTATGGGTTATACTCAAACCTTCAACGACACCCATGTTCTTCCGCCCGAAATTTTGTGCCAACTGCGGTGAAAAGATTGAGCGTGTCGATTGGGGTTTGTTGACGAGCCGGCGATTTTGTCAGGTTTGCGAGTCGGAATTCAAGGGTGTCGATCTGATACCGCGAGCAATTGCGGCGGTAGGTGTCCTCGCAACAATATTCGGATTTGGGAGTTATTTGAAAAGCGGTTCCGAAACGGGGGATCGAGTTGCGAAGTTGCAGCCACACGTCTCTGCGGCGGCAACAGCACCGACAGCTGTGGCTTCTAATTCGACCGAAGCAGCCAGCCCAACATCGCAGCCGAAAGCGACTGCGGCAGTGCCGTTTGTCGCTCAGCCGCCAAAGACAAAACCCGAAACGCATGAGTCGCAATACTTCTGCGGTGCCGAGACCAAGAAAGGAACTCCTTGTTCGCGACGCGTTAAAGGAAACGTTCGTTGTTATCAGCATGTGGGAATGCCTGCGATGCTGGCGGCAGAGAAGCTAAAAGTTGATTAGAAAAATATCATGAAACAACTCGCTCCAAATACGATGATCCAAAATCGTTACCTTGTCGTTCAGCCTATCGGTAAGGGCGGCATGGGCGAGGTTTATCTCGCCGTTGATCAGCGACTGGGAAGCGCGGTTGCGCTGAAGCGCACGATCTTCGAGGCGGACAATGCCCTCGGCAGTGCATTCGAACGAGAAGCAAAGATCCTGGCTCGCCTGCGTCACCCGGTTTTGCCGAAGGTAATAGATCATTTTATCGATGGCGAAGGGCAGTTCCTCGTGATGGAACACATATCGGGGGACGATCTGGCCAAAAGGCTTGAGAGTGCGGCAAAGCCATTTCCGTTAAGTTGGGTCATGTTCTGGGCCGACCAACTGCTGGATGCGCTAAACTATCTGCATTCACACGAACCGCCGATCATTCATCGCGATATAAAGCCGCAGAATTTGAAACTCACCGACGACAATCACATCGTCCTTCTCGACTTTGGGCTTTCAAAGGACTTCGACTCGACGCCCTCAAAGGCAAACGAGCCCCCGGGTACCGGTAGCGTGGTTGGCTATTCACCGCATTTCGCTTCGATGGAGCAGATCCGCGGTACGGGCACCGACGCGCGGAGCGATCTGTACTCGATGTCCGCAACGCTTTACCAACTGCTTACAAATGGGATACCGCCTGACGCTCTCACCCGAGCCGACGCTATTCTTGGCGGGCAGGACGATCCGATCGCTCCGATCAACTCGATGAACCGCGAAGCGACAAAGGAAATTTCCGATGTAATTCTCAAGGGCCTATCAGTAAGGCAGGATCAGCGTTTTGCAACTGCTGCGGAAATGCAGAAGGCGCTTCGACGCGCTTTCAATAACTCAAAAAATGCAACGATTAGTGACGCGGCGACGATAATGAACGTGGAGACCGACGGCCCGGCGACCGCGATCTTACCGGCAAATGCGATAAACGACGAGATTCAAACAGTCGCTCGTATTCCTGAGTCGACGCCAGGCGCAGAGGCAACCGCGAGGATCGACCTTCCAGCAGCAGAAACCGAACAAAAACAGTCCGGGATCGAAACCGCGGTCTTCCCGTCCCCGCATGTTCAGGTTGCCAAAGCGAGTTCCGGAGGCAGCACGCCGCCGGCAACACCGCATCAACAAGCGGTCGGGGCAAGTACGGGACCTCCGCCGCAAAAGAAATCGAGAGCAGGTCTAATAATCGGAGCATTATTCGCAATGATGTTGCTCGGCGGTCTGGCAGTCGGAGGTGGTTGGTATTGGTACACGAACTACTATGCCGTAAAACCTGAAGTTACGCCCTCGCCGGTGCCGAGTGTGCGTCCATCGGTTTCGCCGACACCAGGTACAACTCAGCTGGTCGAGACAAGCGACACGAATTCTGACCCAGCGCCCACGCCGGCACGTGAGTCGGATAAGACCGACACGACAACTACGCGCGACGTAACTACGACGACTCAACCTGATCGTCAGACCCAACCGTCGACAAAGGCGACGCCGCCGCGCACGACTAAAACGCCGACCGCTAAAGCCACGCCGAAACCAAAGGGTGACGACCGGACGGTGATCTTGCAATAATAGAAATATGAAAACCGCGAGCCTAAGAATTCGATCGATCTCAGTAGTTGCACTGCTCGTGCTGCTCACGATTTCATTGGGTGCCCAGTCAAAACGCGACCGCGACCGCGCAAAAAATCTGCAGGATCAAGCCGATCGCGCATTTGTGGCAAAAAATTATCAGGAAGCGGCCGATAAGTACGCACAGGCGATCAGCATTGTCGCAACGAACCCCTACGCTCACTACCGCAAGGGCTTCGCACACTTTAATCTCAAACAAAACACCGAGGCGTTGAACGAATTTGCCATCGCTCTGTCGCAGGGTTTTCGTCCACTCGAGGTCTACCGCGTACGCGCCTATATTTATTACGAGCAGAAGGATTACGACAACGCACTGCAAGATATTCGCTCCGCTCTGGTGCTCGCACCTCGAGACATCACCTTTCTAAAGGCTCTCGGCGAGGTACAGCTCTCGCGAAACGCGCTCGCTGAGGCTCTCGAGGCGTTTCAGCGTGCCGCACGCGTTGCTCCAAATGACGCAGAGGTCGACTATTATCTGTCGAGGGTCTATTTTGCTACGGGCGATGTAAAGGAACAGGAGAGAACCGCCGAGTCTGCCCTCAAAAAAGGAACACGATTTGTCGGCGAAACCCATTATTTTCTCGGCGATGCGCGTCAAAAGCAACGCAATTCGGTCGGCGCGATCGACGCCTATCAAAAGGCCATAAATGCAAAGCCCGATCTCTATCAGGCTTATCGCAATCTAGCGGAGGCCTACCGCAGCGAAGGCCGGTACGCCGACTCGATCGCTATTTCGAAGCAGGCCCTCAGAACCTTTCCGAACGACGGCAATATTTACACCGATCTGAGTTGGTACTACAGCCTTTCAGACAAACCAGAGGATGCGATCCAGGCGGCAAAGGCCGGCATCACGCTGCTGCCTTCACAGTACATGGCATACACAAATCTGTGCCGAGCCTACAACGACACAAAACAATATGATCTCGCGATCACGGCCTGCAACGCCGCGCTCAAGTTGCAACCGGGCGATGGCGAAACGTACTTCTACCTAGCCCGCGCTTACAATCTTACCGGTAAAACCGTTGAGGCCACTCGGCTTTACGGTCTCGCCGTCAAGGGGCTCGAAGATTACGTTTCAAAACTGCCTGACTACTCCGACGGCTGGTATCTTCTCGGCAACGCCTATTTTGCCGACAATCAGCGGGACAAAGCCATCGACGCTTATCAGAAATGTCTTCAGCTTAGTCCAAAGTTTGTCAAAGCAATGTACAACCTCGGCGTGGTCTACGTTCGAAAGAAAAATCGAGCAGGTGCAACCGAGCAATACAACCGTCTCGTCCCTCTCGACGCCCGACTTGCCACAGCGCTAAAAGCAGAGATAGATAAGATGTAGTTCGCGTGCGTTGGTTCACGTGTCACTCTTGTCTCTCGTGCGCATGTCCATGAGTCCTGGTGTGCGTGTGGCTCCGGTTCAATAGTTTTCCCTTTAGCTTTTGAATTTATTTTTGTCGGCAATTGCCAGCCATTGTGTGAAATTGCGCAACACGACTTTCTTTAGCCTAGCAACCGGGGGGTTCCCATCGTTCGCTCTGTCGATATCAAGAAACGCTTCGCCGATCGACGCCAAAACCAATTCGGTTGGGATGCCTTGTTTCTCCCATTCGGCGATCGCCGCATAAACGTCGGCCCCCAAACACGTCTCATCACCGCAGTAGGAGAGAATCGAAGCCGCGATTTCAGTAACGTAACTCATCAATTACCAAATGCAGAATGACATAGACCAGCAAAATTGCTAATCACTTCGGTATCATCCGGCGCAATCGACGCTACGAATTCAGACCCTCGATGATGTGGAAGACTTCACTGGTAATAAACTCCTTTTCTAGATCCCGCTTTGCTTGCTGGAGTGCGCCGGCAAGATCATTATGTTTCAAAATGGAATGGTAAATGTTTGGCGTGTCGCCGGCCATCCAACCCGCCTCAACAAATCTTGGGAGATTGTCGATAAGGTATTTCGCTTTGTCAGCCGACGAAAGATCCTTCAATCGTTCAACCGGTCCGATCGTCAGGCATGTGGCACGGTCAGCGAACCCGGGTAAGGCCGTTTCGAGTTCGGAAGGCATATGCTCTCCTACACCCTTTAGCGTTATTTCTCCCGCTGTCGCTATACATTGAACCAAGCCAGGCTGGCTGCTGGAGACCATTTCGAACTCGATAAATGATCCGGGATGTATCTTCGGCTTTGTCTCGGCAAGCCATGCGAATTTACGCCAGACGCCCTCGCTAAATTGGGGGATGAATTGAGCCATGTGGCCAATATACAGATTTTCATCTCCGGTCTTGATATGCTCATCTCGAACGTCACTAGAAAAGGTTTGGACAGTAAAGCTGTGAAAAAACGACGGGCTCGATGGGAGGTTCTTGATCAAGTATTTGTATTTGTTGCGACCATCGTCTCCGCGCTCGACCCGAGCCTCGACTAGTGCATCGAGAGCATCGTGACGCTGATACTCGATGATCTTTTTCTTGCCGTCATAGCCGATCCATTGCAGCTCATACTTACCGGCCTTTTCATCGATCGGAACGACTCTTGGCCTTGGGTCGTACTCTTTGCCGTTTTTAGTTTCACGTTTCAGATAGGTTTTCGGGGATTTGATCTCCACCGAACTCTTCTTAAATACCGTTCGCTCGGCCTTGATTTGATTGTAAACGGGTGAATTTTTCTGCGCGGGAGATTGACAGCCAGTGAAGATAAGTAGGGTGATGATCAAAACTCTGAGATTCATACTTTGCTAATTTTACTTTACTGAGGTGATTTTGGAGAGCGGAAGTGTGTTT
This sequence comes from Pyrinomonadaceae bacterium, assembly GCA_046154245.1. GTDB lineage: Bacteria > Acidobacteriota > Blastocatellia > Pyrinomonadales > Pyrinomonadaceae > OLB17. The sequence continues at coordinate 15,183 of JBJXFZ010000036.1, read as the reverse complement.
TTCCGCTCTCCTGGGACACGTACTTCGTCATTGTTGTGGTGAGGGAGCATCAACAATGCCAAACACGACCTCTTGAAACTCAGTACCCAATTGAAATGTCTCGATCAATCTTCTTCTCTTCCGACTCTGTGGGATAGAAGGCGGAAGGTTATGTAGGTAATCGAGCCATAACTGTGTCTCTTCGATCGTCGGTTCGCGAAATACATGTGCCAAAAACACATCTGCTATAAACTGCTCATCCGTGCGCTGGCGGCCACCATAGCCGCTCTCCAAGAATCTCTCGAGGACCAAGCTCTTTGCTTCGGCAAGCAACTCGGATTGTCCGGTTGCTTTCGCGTTAGTTATCCTCGAGAGCCATATCTCGTACTCTTCCTGGGTTGACTCTCGCCTCAAGACCGCATTGAAAACGTCCTCAACGAAAATATGGGGCGTGCGTTCCGCGGTTGTGTTCGGTGCTCCGTACAAAAACCGCAGGTGCCAATGAGGCGCGGATGTACCGGTCTCGTCATTTGTATCGGTCGAACCCCGATCCTCGAAGATCTCGTCTAATCTCGCCCATCTGCTGCGAGGGATGTTCCCCGGATCTACGCAACAACGCACATCGGCATTTATTCCTTCTCTATGCTCACCGTGGTCCCCGGTGTTCAACCAATTTTTTGCCAGGTCAAACTTGCCGCCCGACGTAAGGCTCATGTCATTATAATGGAGTTTCTCATTTTCAGGCATGGGGCCGTTACCGTAATACTCTTGTCGGTAATCAGCCGCGATCTGCTGAAGTCCGGTCAGAGCTGCCAGCGTGCCATTGTGGTTAGCTGGATGCCAAGGCCTACTTCCAATAAAATTGTAGTCTTCACCGTCAGACAAGCCTAGAAGATTCGGAACTTGGACCCACATGTTAGTACCTGCCGTCGTCCCTGTGATGGTGCCGTTTATCCCTACAAAACCCGAAATATGCGACGGCGAATACTTAGTTCGAAGACACCCATCCGAACTTGTGCGTCCACTTCTTTTTCCTAACTTTCCAAGTGGCCGAACTCCTATGTGTTGGGAGTCTACATGTCCGCCGGAGTCGGCATGTTCGGGACGCCGAACGAGTTGAAAGCTCGCTTCAAGATCGGCCTGCGCAGGTCTGATACAAACACTGACGTTTGCTGTATTGCCGCCACCTGTTACAGCGCTCGGCCTTAATGTCGCGGGATTAACCCCGACTGTAACCGTATAGGCTGGGCATTCGCCGCCAGCAGCCCCGCCTGGACACGGCGTCGGAGTTGGCGTTGGTGTCGTAGGTGGCGGCGTTGGGGTGGGGGTGGGAGAAGGGGTGGGAGGCGGTGGGAGTGGAACGGCTATACAAGCTTGTGTGTAGCCAAGATAGTAACGGCGTGGAAAGACATAGTAGTAGCTAAAAGGAAATCCGGGCCAAGGACTCGGGCTGCCAAAAAACGTGCTGTATCGGAACGGGTCGAACCACTGACTAGTAGAAACGTAGTAAAAATAACCCCAAACAGCATGTTGACTATATGTGCAGTAAGTCCTGCCCTCAACAAAGTTCGTGGTACGCAGAAACACCTCGGCAGGTACAAATTGCCCATAGCCAAAACTTCTGCCGTGATCGAGAGATGTCTCGTTCATATCTGTTCGATACAGATCACCTATGACCTCAGGATCGTAGTAGAGACCGGCAGAGTAATCCAACCATGTGCCCGAGTAGCCATCAACGATGCGCGTCTCAGTATCGTATTGAACGATTGAGATACCCCAAGCTCTTTGTGCGTTAATATTCGTTACGGTGATACCAATCATCCACACTAGCGAAATGCAAAATCCAACAATGATCTTTCTCATGGTGTCCTCCCTTATCGGCTCAGCGGTTCGCCGTTTGCTTGAAAGTTCTCAGCGAATTCTTTGTGCATGAACTTGTCGAGTTTTTCAAACGCATCTTTGCCTAGTAACTCAGACAGCTTTTCGCGTTTTTGAAGCACAATTTCGTTACGCCGGTCCTGGAGATCGCCGAGTTCGGCCGGCGGTGGAGCGACCTCGCCGCCTGCAGGAACTTCGCCGTAAAGGTATTGCTCCCTTATCTCTGCCGTAAGTTGTCGTGCTCGTGTGTCTATCGGTTCGATCTCTTCAAGAAACTCTATCGCCGTTAGTCTGAGCACTTCGTTCTCCTCGTCAGTGAGATTCGCGCTGTTCTTAAAGTAGTGCTGTAGTGAGGTCACCGGCTGCCCAGTCAACTGCTGCTCGAGGGCCTTGCGCCGAAAGCTGAGATCCATTCGAAACAAAGAATCGTAGAGAACGTAATCTGGCACGGTGCTTTCGGCATTTACGGGCGAAGCGGTGACAAACCAGCTCGCATAAATATATTCACCCCCCAAAACCAAGGCAGTTGCCACAGCCAATGTAAAAACAAGCGATATAATTTTGGTTTTCATGTCACTCTCCATTAAAGTTTTAGACTCGAAAATTCGGCGAAACCAAATTTACTAAGACGAGCTTAGTCCCACGACATCACAGAAATCCTTAAGTGGGTTTAATTGTTCTAAATGAATCTAAACGTTCTAAACCTGTCTAAATCTGCACGGGCTCCCTCGCCCCTCGGCGGACCGAAGGCGGCTCACGCAAGAACTAAACAATTTGCTTTGGTGAATTGATTTTTCTGCTGAATTTTGTAGATTTGAGTAAAAACGTCAACAAATACTCCAACGCCCATGAAGATTTTCAAATTCAGAAACTGCCTGCTGAACTCGCTCGAGCGCACCGTATTGCGCGACGGGAAGCGACTAGATCTGACGCCGAAAACATTTGACGTACTGCAGATGCTGGTCGAGAGGGCCGGCGAGTTGGTCACCAAGGACGAAATACTTGGCAACGTATGGAACGGCAGCTTTGTCGAGGAAGGCAATCTGCCGGTCCACGTCGCAAAGCTAAGAAGGCAGTTGGACGGTGACCGCAACAACCGTTTTATCGAAACGGTTCACGGCGGAGGTTATCGTTTCACGGCGAATGTTGAGGTCGTCGGCGACGACGTATGGCAAAAACAATTTGCAGGCTTTAACCGGAGAAAAACCGATCGCCAGCCCGAACCGGATACCTTCGATTCGATCGCCGTCCTTCCGCTTAGCAACGAGACGAATGATGTCGAAAACGACTATCTTGCCGACGGTCTGACCGAGAGTTTGATAAACCGGCTTTCACGTACGACGAACTTGCGAGTGATGGCGCGCGACACCGTCTTTAGATACAAAAACAAAAATACAGACGCAAAGGAAGTCGGCGATACGCTCGGCGTTGCCGCAGTTCTCACCGGTCGAGTAAAACTAGTAAAAGACAATCTGTTGATCGGCGTCGAGTTGGTCAAGGTCGCCGACGGCTCGCAACTGTGGGGTAAACAATTTGATCAGCCATTCTCGGACATCATTAAGATAAAAGATTCGATCGCATCCACGGTCACCGAACAGCTTCGATCAAGAGCCACACGCCTTGCCGCCTCGCCCCAAAACAACGCCGTTACCAAAAACGCCGAATCATACAGACTGTATCTCAAGGGCAAGTATTTTCAGGAAACACATACTGAAAAAAATCTTTTCAAGGCAATAGCCTACTTTCGAGATTCTATATTAAACGATTCGGAGAATGTTCACTCACAGGTTTGCATAATAGAAGCCTACCTAACTCTCTACTTCTTTGACTATATTTCATATGATGATTGGGAGGAAAAAACTTCTCTGTTTAGAAAATCCGTCTCAGAACTTAGCCAGTCCGTGGACGTTTTACAGGTTATCTATGCAAAGGTCAAAATGTACATTAATTGGGAATTTGACGGTGTCGAGGAACATATACAAGCAGCGTTGAATATCAATCGGAGTTGTTTAGCCGCGCACATTCTTTTTTCTGAGTTTTGCATTTTGCGAGGACGCTTTGATTCGGCATTGGATAGTTTAGAGAAAGTGGTTGAGATTGATCCTTTATCGACATCAACATATAAGCGAATAGGAAGGCTCTTTTATCACATGAGGGAATACGACGAGGCAAAGATGTACCTACTGGATGCTATTGAGTTGAATCCAGCGGATTACGAAACGCACTTTCTGTTGGGAATGGTTTTAACGGGTAAAGGTGACCATGCAGGCGCCTTGAAAACATTTGTCACATCCCTTTACCTTCATCATAACTTCGATACATTGGCTATGATCGGGTATATAAATGCCCTGATGGGAAATGCCGATGAGGCCAATAAAGTCATTGAACTATTGAAGTCCAAGGAAACCAACGCCCTCAAATTCAGTATTAAGTTGGCACGAATTTATTGCGCATTGGGTCACAAAAAACTCGCGTACAAGCACTTGGATCTCGCCTATGAAGAGCACGAACCTGACTTGCTCTTCCTTAATACTGACAGCAAATTTGAACCAATCAAGCATGAGACACGTTTTAGGAAGCTCGTAAGAAATATTGGACTTCCATCCATGTGAGTCCTGACAAAAAAACAGCCTTGTCGATCGCCCGACAAGGCCGTCTTTGTTCGCTCCCGGCTTAAAGTCTTAATCGGAGTTAGTTATTGATGACTGTCCCGTTGTTTATTACGGTTCCGTTATTAATCACCGTTCCGTTATCTGCACAAGTTTCCGTCTTGCGGGTGTCTGCCCCGATAATTACCTTAATAATGTCTTTGATTGTTTCGGCAATTCCTTTGTCCGCGGCAGCCGTGCAAGGCCCGTCCGTCGAGAGATTGTTAATAACAGTGCCCGCGTTTGCAAACGTCGCTCCGAATACTAAAACCAGGGCCAAACCTGTTGTTGGTATCCAACCTTTTATTGTGTTTCGTTTCATCTTATTGCTCCTTCTCCATTTTTGCCCGAGGGCCTTGTTCTACATTGGACATTACAATCGCTGTGCCAAAAAGACTCGACTCGTACAAATTCCTTATAAACTCAATATTTTTAACAAGTTACAGCCCAGTCGGTCCAATTGCGTGCCAACAGTACTGACCTACGCTTAACTGTATACTTGGTTTTCAGAAAGATTAACGGTCCTCTGTCTTTTGATTTTTCCTGAGTATTACGGTCTGAATACTTCTTATACACCCAGACGTGAAGTCAATATTGGAGAGGAGCACAGTGTATTCAAGGTAACCAGCAACGAAAGGCCGTGCCTGATGGCTCACTGGACAAGATTCCTCAATGAGTTTTTCGTAGCAATTTATTGTTCAAAGATGATAAACTTGTTTTGACGATGCCGTGCACCCCACGCTTCAAGCTATAACACAAATCGCCAACCGAATCCCCATATGAATAGAGAGAGGCTCTCAGATCATTCAAAAATTATTGTCATCTGCCTTGGGACACTGGTGACTGCTCTCGCCCTGTTTGAGATTCCACTTGAGGCGCTCAGCGTGGGATTTCTTTTACTTTTGTTGTTCTCCGTTCTTGTTGCTCCAAGAATGAGCCTTGCTCTGCCGCGTTCAAATTTTACTCTTACCTTTTCCGACTCAATCATATTTCTCGCATATCTGGAATACGGCGCGGAAGCGGCAGTCCTGACAGCATTTATCGGGGATTTTGCAAACTGTGTTTACTTAAAAAACTCAGGAATAATGCAGGGACGTTGGGCAGTCTTCTTCAACTCGTCGTTAAGTTCGCTTGTAACAACAATCAGCTGTTTCACGGTGGTTTTGTTATCAACATTCTTTGACATTGATCCAAATTCCGAAAGCACCCGGGCGCTGGTTTCGGTGCTTGGCTTTCTTTCGCTGACGCAGTTTTTTGTTTCAACTATCTCAGGAGCTTTGTATCAAAACATTAAAACTGGTAACAGTATTTGGACGATCTGGACAGGACAATACCTTTCAACATCGCTCACACAATTTATGGGGGCCGGCCTCGCGGGAATCATTTATGCGATTATCAATTACGGCGATCTTGTCGTTGGCGGAATCGCAATCGTCGGCCTTTGTCTCATCTATCTTAGTTATCGTCGATCAGTAAACGACATTGGCGATGCCATTGACAAGGCCGAAACCGCCGAACGTGAAAAAGCTGAATCCGAAACCGCACGACGACGTGAAGCCGAGAAACATGCCGGCGAACTTGCTATCGCGCTCGAAAAAGAAGAAGAGATCAACGAGGCGTTGCGAAAGAGCGAGCAGAGTCTGATTCATGCCGCATTGCACGATTCGTTGACCAAACTGCCTAATCGCAAGCAGTTCGGCGATCTATTAAGAGAATGCATTAAGAAATACAAGGAAGATTCATCCAACACCTTTTACATCCTTTTCCTAGACATACGCAAATTCAAAAACATTAACGATAGTCTTGGTCATACGGTCGGCGATAAAGTTTTGACCATCGCGGCAAAGCGCTTCAAGAAGATGCTTAAGCAGGACGACATGGTCGCGCGTATCGGCGGAGATGAATTTGCTGTCATATTAAAAGGACTCCCGTCGACCGGAAAAGCGCAAAAGGTCGCAAGACGCATCTTTGATAGTATTTGCCAGCCATTTTCGCTCGGCGGTAACAGCATCGCGATCAGCATAAACGTTGGCGTTGCTCCGTGCGATGAGGAATACGAACAGCCCGAGGAGATTCTTCGCGACGCGGACATCGCGATGCACTACGCGAAAGAAAAAAACAGCGGCGTCGCGGTATTTACTAAGGAGCTGCGCGTGCGATTTTTGGAACGCGTTCGATTTGAGAATGATCTTCGCCACGCTATCGACCGTAATGAGCTCACGATGCACTACCAGCCCTTGGTTGTGTTGGCCGACGGTTCGCTTCTCGGTTTTGAAGCCCTGCTGCGCTGGCATCACAGCGAGTTGGGTCAGATCCCGCCGAATAAGTTCATCCCAATTGCCGAAGAGTCTGGTCTGATCATACCGCTGACACGATGGATCCTGGAGGAAACCGCGACGCAGATCGCCAGATGGCAAAAGATCTCTCCGTCGACCCAGGACCTTTTGGTAAGCGTCAACGTGTCCGGAAAGCATCTTTCAAAAGACGAGCTTGTCGATGACGTCGAGAACGCACTGCATATCTCAAAGATATCGGCAGCGACGCTCAAATTAGAGATAACAGAGAGCGCCGCGATGGAGAACGCCGAGCATACCATCAGTGTTCTCAACCGCCTAAAGAATCTCGGAGTTCAGATCAGCATCGACGATTTTGGCACCGGTTATTCGAGCTTTAGCTACTTGCACCGGCTCCCCTTTGACACGCTAAAGATCGACAGGTCGTTCGTCTACAACGTCGGCGAAAACGGTGAGAATTCGGAGATACTGCAGTCGATCATCTCGCTCGCCAAGAATTTGAAGAAAAAAGTTATCGCCGAGGGTATCGAGACCGAGTCGCAGCTCGCATTGCTACAAAACCTCCGCTGTGATTATGGTCAGGGCTATGTGATGGCACGCCCAATGACAAAAGACAAGATCGAACAAGCTCTGTATGAAGGCCGCAACTGGCTGCCGACAAAACGAATTGAGCGAGACTGGCCGGCTGTCGTCGCCGAAGATGAAAATCTGCCCGTCTTCTAAACACATTGATCCGACAATTTGACTTGCCGCCCTTTTTTGCGGGCTTTGCCTGTATCGCTATTGCGATCAGACGAAGACGGTTGAGAAACCGCAACTTTGCTTTCAACGTAATACGTCTTATACTGAGCGAAAATCATCGCTAGGAGTTTAAGACAAACTATGTTTAGAAAGACTTTTGCAATATTCGTTATGTGCGCGCTGTGGGTTTCCACGGTGGCGGCGCAAAATGGCAGCTTCAATTATCCAACGCCGCGACGCGGCAATCAGGTTGACGATTATCACGGCGTAAAAGTCGCCGATCCCTATCGATGGATGGAAGATACCGAGTCGGCGGAGATGCGCCAATGGATCGAAGATCAGAACAAGATCACGTTCGACTATCTCGGCAAGATCTCGCAACGCGAGACCATAAAAAACCGACTTACAGAGATCTGGAATTACGAGCGTTACTCCGCCCCGTCAAAGATCGCTGACGGCTTTTACATCTACTCAAAAAACGACGGTTTGCAGAATCAGAGCGTGTTGTATCGCTCAAGTTCGATCAACGATCAGGGCGCGGTCTTCTTTGACCCCAACAAGCTCCGCGCGGACGGTACGGCAGCCTTGGGTGGCTCGTCATTTAGCGACGACGGCAAGTTGTGGGCGTATAGCGTCTCACAGGCAGGCAGCGATCGCACAGAGTGGTTTGTAATGGACGCTGCAACAGGTAAGCTGCTGCCCGACACGCTCGCGCCAAACCGTCAGGGTGGCGTCTCTTGGCTCAAAGACAACTCAGGCTTTTTTTACAGCCGGTTTCCTGACGCTGGTGCCGGTGCGGAACTGAAGGGCGCCGCGAAATATCAGAAGATCTATTTTCACAAGCTCGGCACGCCGCAGTCGGAAGACTTTGTCGTTTATGAAAGACCCGAGGACGGCGAGCTGTTTATGGGTGGCGGCGTTTCGGAGGACGGCAATTGGCTTATCATTGGTGTTTCTAAGGGTACAGAGCGGATGAATATGGTCTATTTCAAGAATCTGACCATGGACAAAGCGCCGATCATGCCGCTGGTCGCCGACCGCAAGAATAGTTATTCGTTTATCGGCAACGACGAGAGCACATTTTACTTTCGCACCGACCGAGACGCTCCACGCGGCAAAGTCGTAAAGGTCGATGCGCTCGCTCGCGAGCACAAATGGGAAGATGTCATTCCCGAATCGGCCGACACGCTGAATAATGTGCAGTTTATCAACAATCAATTTGTCCTGAATTATATGAAGGACGCGGCGACGGCGATCAAGATCTACGAGACCAACGGCAAATTTGTCCGCGACGTGGCCTTGCCGGGCGTCGGTTCGGCCGGCGGTTTTGGCGGAAGGCGATCGGATACCGAGACCTTTTACACTTACTCGAGCTTCAACGCTCCGCCGACGATCTATCGATATGATATGAAGTCGGGCAAGAGCACGCACTTCCGACAGGCGAAAGTAAAATTCGACCCGTCGGCCTATCAGGTCAAACAGGTTTTCTACAACAGCAAGGACGGCACGCGTGTGCCGATGTTCCTCACATATAAGAAAGGCATAAAGCTCGACGGAACTAACCCGACGCTTCTCTACGGGTACGGTGGATTTAATATTCCGCAGACGCCTGGTTTTTCCGTCGGCCGTGTCGCGTGGCTCGAAATGGGCGGCATTTATGCAGTCGCATGCATCCGCGGCGGCAGCGAGTACGGCCGAGATTGGTGGAAGGGCGGCTCTCGGTTGAATAAGCAGAATACTTTTGACGATTTTGCGTGGGCCGGCAAATGGTTGATCGACAACAAATACACTTCAACGCCAAAGCTCGCGATCCAGGGCGGCTCAAACGGCGGCCTGCTCGTCGGTGCCGTGCTCAATCAGCACCCGGAACTTTTCGGCGCAGCGATTCCACAGGTCGGCGTGATGGATATGATTCGCTTTACCGAATTCACGGTCGGCGCTGCATGGAAGTCCGACTACGGCGATCCAAAGAACGCCGAGGATTTCAAAGTGATGTACGCCTATTCGCCGTATCATCAGGCGAAGCCCGGCACGAAATATCCGCCCACGCTGGTGACCACCGCAGATCACGACGATCGTGTGTTCCCTGCTCATTCGTTCAAATACACGGCGGCGATGCAGTACGCTCAGGCGGGCAACGCTCCGGTGTTGATCCGTATCCAGGTTCGCGGCGGTCACGGTGCCGGCCTGCCGACGGCATTGGCAATTGAACAGCAGGCCGATATGTATGCGTTCCTTGTTAAGAGTCTTGGAATGAACTAAATGTAAGGGCCCGCGTGTCAGTAGCCCGCACGTAAGTAAGGGCTACCGTTGAAAATTAATAACGGTAGCCCTTGTTTACACGCACGTCTACTGACACCTTCTCCGAAATACAATAAAATCAAACTCATGGCGCGTCCATTGGTTTTAAGTCTCGACGGCGAGCAGTTTGCCGTTTCGATCAGAAAGATAGATCGCGAACAGATCTACGGTTCGATCGAGATCGAGGCGTTCGACGAGAAAGGCAATCCGGCCCAGCTTCTCGTGCTCGCGGCGGACGGCAAAACTCTGCTCGACGTCGGCGGAACCGCGCTCGCGACGCTCGACGAAAAAGGCAACTCCGTCGAACGCAACACGCTGAAGGCTGTTAATCTCGACGGTAAAGAGCTCAAAACCGTCGAGTCGTCATTCAACGTAACGAACAAACTAAAGAAAGCCGCGGTCGAAGATTATCTTTCACAGGTTGTAAAATCAGTCTACGTTCTCGATCCGTATCAGGACGGCGAAGAAGCAGCCAATATCAGCTATCTGCTCGATCATCTCGCCAGTGGGTTGATCTACACTTTTCCTTTCAGCTATCGCGGCGGTACCGAATACGATAACGGGTTTGTTATCGGAAACGGCGGCGACGCGTTTATGGTCATCGGCAAAGAGGCCCGGTTTCAGTTTGCAAAGCTGAACCAGGTCGCGAGGCTCGATGCTTTTGAGGAGGAAGAGATCTCGGGCGATGATATTGATTTTGATTTGATGTAAAGCCACAGAGATCACAGAGGACACTGAGTTAGGAGCCAAATGTCTCACTTAGCAGATTCTTTATGAAATCATCGCTCGGTGATCTCAAATTACCTCAGATGTTTTTTGCTTTATTGTAGTGTGTGACCAATGAAAAGAGTGATTGGAGAGAAGAACGAGACCGGCGCAAGCATGGCAATGACTGCCAGATTTTGTGGGAAAAGTCATTTCTCAGTGAGCTCTGTGAACTCTGTGGCTAATGTTTTCTTATGGCGGTAAATATCAGCAATCCAAAAGGCCGTGATGCGGTCGTCGCGTTTGAGGCGGTGATGCCCAAACGTGAGGTCATGTTTGTCGACACGAAGAATAAACCCGTCACCACGCAAAAACTGCTAAAAACCGACATCAATCACGACCTTGACGCTCTGCTCAAGAAACGCAAAACCCTAAACGCGATCGCCAAGGCGATCGTCAATGACGACCCGGAGATCAACCTTGAAGAGTTTGGAATGTATCTCAACGACACGTCGAAGGTTTACGTCTCGAAAAAAGGCATCATCCACCTCGTCGACGAATATGAGGTTCTCACAAACCCCGATGGCACCCTGCGCGAGCGGCGTCAGCGTCAAAAAGAACCACAGAACATTAATAGCGACATTCCGCTGCGTTGGACGGGCAAATTCATCAAAAAAGAGGAGGCCGCCCATAGGTTTGTCTTCACGCATAAACGCCAGCTTATCCACGTTAACGGTTTGACGTTCGATTTTCTTTACGACATGGCAAAGGAACTCGATGAACGTAATTCACTGCTCCTTATACGCGGCGGCGAAAAGGGCGACAAACCGATAATAATGCAGCGTGGCGGCCGACCGTATAACGCATTCCTTGAAGGCCGAATCAAGGGCGATTCGTATCTGCTTGTATTGCAGTTGTCGAATATGGAACTCAAGCGTCCCGATTCTTTACATATGACGGAAGAAGTTTCCCGCAAAGACGCAAAGGACACTAAGAAACCCGGTACAAAGAAGACAGCTAAGAAAAAATGAACTTCGACTTCGACAAGGGCGCGTGTCAGTAGCCCGCACGTGAGTAAGGGCGCCGCCCGAAAATATGAACTTGGATTTCGATAAAAACCGCCTAACCAATAAAAAGGGCGACTACGCTATTGGCGAGGTGATCCATCTCGCTGACCCCGGTTTGCACGCAAAGGCTCAGGATTACAAGCGAACGTTGGGCGCCAAGATGCGGGCTGTGTCGGCGCAGGACGTGTCAAAGATCAACGCGGGGCGCGGCTACATCGCGACGAGAAAATACGACGGTGAATTTTGCTTGATCTTTTTCGATGGCGAAACACTCATCTCGGTAAATCCCGGCGGAACCGTTAGGATGAATCTGCCTGCCTTCGACGAGTGCGAGCGCGCGCTCAAAGCCGCTAAAGTTAAGTCGTGCATCCTCGGCGGCGAAATCTATTTGCAGGCTGAGAATTACAAAGGCCTTCGTATTCACCAGGTTGTCAGCGTACTTCGCAATCCGAAGTCCGAGGACGACATGAGCAAACTCGGCCTCGCGATCTTCGATATCGTTGAGATCGACGGCAAGCCCCCAAAGAATCTTAACGAAACCTACAAGCTGCTCGACAAGTGGTTCGCCAAAGGTAAGCTTGTCACGGCGGTCGAGCACGTCGCGACAAAAAAGACGGACGACATTCTCGAACTGCTCGCCGATTGGGTCATCGATAAAGGCAGCGAGGGCATTGTACTCCAGCACGACGCGGCAAACTGGTACAAGATAAAATTGCGGCACAGCCTCGACGTCGCGATCATTGGATTCAGTGAAGGCAGCGATGAGCGAAAAGGGCTGCTCCACGATCTACTAGTCGCGGTTATGCGCAACGACGGCACGTTTCACGAACTGACGCGCGTCGGCGGCGGTTTTTCGGACGAAGAACGCAAAACCATCGCAGCCGATCTTAAGAAGAGTGTCGTGCCGAGTGATTACGTCGCAGTCAATAACGACTACGTCGCATACGAGATGATAAAACCCGGTCCGGTCATCGAGATATCGTGTCTCGATCTGATCACCGAGTCTTCGCGCGGCGGCCCCATCAATCGAATGGTTTTGAAGTGGGACGGCAAACGATACAACGCTCTCTCTCGAATGCCACTCGCGAGCGTTATATCGCCACAATTTGTCCGTATCCGCGACGATAAGGAGGCGGTTGAAGACGACGTCAACATCCGCCAACTCACCGAACTCGCACCCGTAACAGCCACCGAAAAGACGGCCGAGGACCCTGCCGGCGAACCTTCTACTCTGCTTGAAAGAGTGGTTCACACAAAGCAGATGAAGGGCAATACGATGGTGCGCAAGCTCCTGCTCTGGAAAACAAATAAGGAAGACAAGGCCGAGTTCCCCGGCTACGTCGTTTACCTCACAGACTTTTCGCCAAACCGCCGCAACCCTTTGGAACGCGACATCCGGATCGCCCAAACTGAGGCGGCCGCCCGCAAGCACTTCAAACGCATGGCCGAGGAAAATTTTATAGGCGGCTGGGAAAAGGTTGGGGGATAAAATGCCGAAGCCCGCGCGTTAGCAAGGGAAGATTCGAGATAGGCTATTGACATCGTACTACGTAAGCGATTCTTAAACGTGGCGGAGCTACGTTCCGGCTTACGTAGTTAGATTCTTCCATCCAGCGTTGAACGTGCCCTTGCTTACGCGCGGGCTTGGGCAAAGAAACTATTTCAGCGTTAAACCGCAGCGGCCGCAGAAGCGGATGTGCGGCGGGTAGGCTGTACCGCAGCGCTGGCAGAGGCGTTCGGCTTGCGATGGAGGCTGTGAACCGTGGATCCCCCCGACAGAACCACCCCGATCGCCGGAAAGCGGCGTGTCAACAAAAGAACCACCCCGTCCGCGAAACGCGTCCACCCCTCCTTCGTAAGGAGGGGAGCTCTTTAGCCCGCAGCGACCACAGAAGCGCGAGTTTGCCGGCAGCGGTGCGGCACAGCGTGGGCATGGGTATGTGATCGAGAGATTGGCCGCGCTGATCGCTGCGAAAGAGCCGCCGCCGCATCGGCCGCAAAACTTTACGCCCTCGGCATAACGCGAGCCGCAATTCGCACATGCGACGATGCCCGGCATCACGCTGCCGCGTGCTGAGCCGCCCGTGCTCGCACCAGTGCTGGGCGACGGTTGGCTAGTTGTACCGTGGACGGCGCGAAGCTGTGCCTGGATAACCTGTTCGTTCGAACCCTCGCGGATCTCGATCACGCGTTCGTCGTCGCGCTCGCCCGCCTTTGAGACGCGCAGAACGTGACGGCCCGGTGGCACATCGTTCAAGACAACGCGGCCCGAACTGCCAACACTCGCACGGCGCTCGTCGTCAACATAAACCTCGGCGCCCAAGGGGCCAAGAATCACGAGGCGCGTCCGATCCGCACGGGCACGGTCGTCAATGTCCTCAGACGATTGTTCAAGCTCGCTCATCCAGGCCGCCACTGTCGCAGGCCGCTCGGCTGGGTCGATGGCGAGAGCTTTCATTATTACCTGATCGACGTCTCCCGGAATGTCGCTACGAATCGACGAAAGTGGTGCGGGTTTGTGCAACACTTTTTGCATCACGAGCTGCATCATGTCGCCTGTGAAGGGCGTGCGCCCGCCGAGCATAAGATACGCGATCGTACCCAACGCGTAGAGATCGGTGCGGGTGTCGACCGGCATTTCGGGCTGCATCTGCTCGGGCGACATAAACTCCGGCGTGCCGATGATTCCTCGGCTTGAGGGCGTGGCCTTTGACGTCGCGTCGGTCACGGTCGCGTTGACGATCTTGGCAAGGCCAAAATCGCCGACCTTTACAAAGCCGTCGCCGCCCTTGTGCTTCATTATAAAGATGTTTGCGGGTTTGAGATCGCGGTGCAGAATACCGAGATCATGTGCGGCCTCAACACCGTCGGCGATCTGGCGCAGCAGCTTTACCGCCCGCGTGACCGGCAAAGTGCCTTCGCGACGGAGCAGCTTGTGCAGCGTCTCGCCCTCGACGTACTCCATCACGAGATAGAACACGCCATCCGCCGTCTCGCCAAAATCGGTTACGCTGACAGTGTTTGGATGCTGGATAGAGGCCGCCGCCTGCGCCTCGCGTTCAAAACGCGCGATCGCCTCGCCTTCCTGCAGGTCGTCACTTGAGAGAATGTCCTGTCTTACCGTCTTGACCGCAAGCTTTTTTGTCGCGAATTTTATGTCCTTGGCAAGATAAACTTGCCCCATCGCGCCGCGACCGAGCCGGCTCTGCAGCAAATACCGCCCGGCAAGCAACTGCGCACCCGGCAGCGAAAGCCGTACCTGCGTACCGTCGGCCGGACAATTTAGGATCTCGTCCGGATAGCATATCTCGCATTTCGGGCATTCCTTCATTAAGAGATATTTTCAACGTAAAAACGCAAAGGTGCAAAGCCGCGCATAGAGAACTCGTAAACCGGGCCTAAATCCCTCGCCGTTGGCTTAACTAGCGTGTTTGCGTAAAAAATTTGCTTTGCTATAATTCAGATTCGCTTCTGGGTCGTTAGCTCAGTTGGTAGAGCAACGGACTCTTAATCCGTGGGTCGCAGGTTCGATCCCTGCACGGCCTACCAGAAACAACGGATAACTGAAAG
>JBJXFZ010000035.1:0-29193 GCA_046154245.1 Pyrinomonadaceae bacterium | reverse complement strand
GAGAACGTCGTAACCGAGGAGCGCGCCATCTGACACTTGCCTTCTCTGGCGCTATCTTTGTTTATATGCCTGACAAGTTGGACAAAAAAGATGAAAGTGAATTTGATCAACTTGCGGCGGGCGTCCGCAAAAAGGCGCTTGCCAACATTCGAAAGCACAAAAAACTGATCGACAATCTCCGCAGCGATCTCGAAAAGCACGGCGAGCCGGAATATTGGAAGCGCTGCGGCGATCTGTTGCTTGCAAATGCGAACAATGCGAGGCGAGTTGGTGACAAGATTCTCGTAACAGATTATTTTGCGGACGGCGCGCCGGAGATCGAGATCGATGGCGAGGTGAATAAGTCGATCAGCGAAGTTGCCGAAGAGTATTTTCGTCGATACACAAAGGCTCGCAACGGTAAGAAGGTGATCGAGCAGCGTTTGTCCGCGACCGAATCCGCTCTGGACACTGCGAACGAAAAGTTGCGCCTTATCGATGCCGCAATCGCGGAGCACAACGAAGAATATCTAGCCTCACTAGCTGCTCCGGCTACAAAACAGCCGCCACCATCAAAGTCAAAGAAGAAAAAAGCCGAGGCGGCGTTCAAAGGGGCTCGGCGGTTTGTTTCCTCGGATGGTTTTGAGATCTTAGTCGGAAAAAAGGCGAAGGATAACGACTATCTGACGTTTCGGATCGCCCGCTCGCTCGATCTATGGCTTCATGCGGCTGATTATCCCGGCTCGCATGTCGTTGTGCGCAACCAAAATAAGAAGGACGTCCCAAATCGTACGCTCGTTGAGGCCGCCGAGCTCGCTGCGTTTTACAGCGACGCGCGAGATAAGCCAAAGGCGGCGGTAAACTACACTCAGAGAAAATTTGTAAACAAGCCGCGACGAGCACCTGCGGGGCTTGTAAGTTTGGCGAGTTTTAAGACGATATTGGTGAAGCCCCGAGTTCCGAGTTTCGAGTTCCAAGTTCCAAGTTGAGAGTCGTGAAGTGGGAAAACGGAACGCGGAACTAACCTTCACCGATAACTTTTTCGACGTTTTGTTTCATTGAACTAAAGATACGCGGTCCGCCACCTACAAAGACGCCGCGGAGTTTACCTTCACGATCGACAAGGATCGTTTGCGGAACGACCTTTTCTTTTGTGATCTGATAAAATTGGTTTGTAACGGCGTTCGATGCGATCGCGATCGTGTAGTTCAGTTTCTGCTTCGCCACAAACTCCTTGATGTCGTCGAGTGGCTCCGGCGTGCCTGAACCGTCACCGATGTTAAGGCCGATGACCTCAAAGCCTTGCTCGCCGTGTTTGTTTTGAAGTTCGATCAGGTGGGGCATCTCTGCAATGCACGGACCGCACCACGTGCCCCAAATATTTATGAGCAGGACCTTGCCTTTCTTATCTGAGATCTTAAATTTTGTGCCATCAACCATCGCCACCTCAGCGTCAGCCAAACCCGATGCAAGCGGTGGGAAGTCCGAAGAACTCGCTTTCTTTTGAGCGACGCCGTTCGTCGCCGAATTACTTGCGGACGTGGAGTTCGTGGTGTCGACAGAGTTACCGCAGCCGGTCATCGCAGAAAAAACAACCGCAAGGGCGGCGAACATCATTAAATCAGTAAGTAATCGCTTCATCTTGCTTACCATTATCATACAAAGATGCGCACTTTTGCGAATGCCGACGCGTCACGAAATCAATTTTGCAGACCGCCATCACGATTAGTCGGCGTCCGGCCGTATTGAGTGGGCGTCCGGCTCACCAACCTTTTTGCGGCGTTTTCTGTTTCTCGGCAAATAAGCTAAACTTCAGATACCCAATTCATCAGACAATTATGCTCTTCCTCACACAGTCGGCCGCTGTTTACGGCATTGACGCTCTCATTGTGGACATCGAAGTGAATCTGCGCCCGGCTGCACCGGACGACCAGTCGCCGAATATCACGATCGTCGGCCTGCCCGATACGGCGGTGCGCGAGAGCCGCGAACGCATACGTGCCGCGATCAACAACAGCAAGTATTTTTTTCCGATTCAAAAGATCACGGTGAATCTCGCTCCGGCCGATGTGCGTAAAGAAGGCGCGAGTTTCGATCTTCCTGTGGCCTTGAGCATCCTCGGCGCAAATGGCGATCTGGTCAATGGGCAGAAGGTCGACCGCCTGATGAGCGTCGGGGAACTTTCGCTTGATGGAAGAGTGAGACCAGTACGCGGCGCGTTGTCGATCGCATTGGCGGCGCGCGACAGCGGAGTGACGAATCTTCTTGTTCCCGAAGAAAACGCACAAGAGGCGGCGGTCGTGCAGGGCGTAAACGTCTTTCCGGTCGGCGATCTTCGCCAAGCCGCTGATCTTATTCAGGACCTTGATCTCGGCCGCGAGCCACGTGTGAAGCCGTTCGCCTTAGACATCGCCGATCTAAAGTCACGAGCGGTCAACTACAGCGTCGATTTTAGCGAGGTGCGCGGCCAAGCCTCGGCGAAACGCGCGCTCGAGATCGCAAGCGCCGGCGGGCACAACATCTTATTTATTGGGCCGCCAGGTTCCGGCAAAACGATGCTGGCCAAGCGTCTGCCGACGATCTTGCCGCCGCTCGAGTTTGAAGAGGCTCTTGAGATCACAAAAATTCACTCGGTCGCAGGGCTCACCGGCAAGTCGGGCCTCGTCGTCGAGAGGCCCTACCAATCGCCGCATCACACCGTGAGCCAGGCCGGCCTTATCGGCGGCGGCTCGATACCAAAGCCCGGCGAAGTCAGCCTCGCACACCTCGGCGTGCTATTTCTCGATGAGCTGCCGGAGTTTGATCGCAGCGTTTTAGAAGTATTGCGTCAGCCGATGGAGGACAAAACCGTCACGATCTCGCGGGCGGCGTCGTCGCTAACGTTCCCGGCAAACTTCACGCTCGTCGCATCGATGAATCCGTGCCCGTGCGGTTACTTTGGCTCATCGCGCGAGTGCAAATGTTCGCCGATGCAGATACAACGTTATGTCGGCAAGATCTCGGGCCCCTTAATGGATCGCATCGATATTCACATCGATGTGCCGGCGGTGAAGTTCAAGGAGCTCCGTGCTAAAAATACGGAACTTGCCGAGAGCTCCGCGGCTGTTCGGGAACGCGTAATGCGTGCGAGAGAAATTCAACTCAGACGATTTGCAGAGAACGCGTCCCGACATATCGGGATCGTCCGCAACAAAGAATTTGTTTTTTCAAACTCCGCGATGACGCCAAAGCAGATCCGCACACACTGTGCTCTCGACGAAGAAAGCGAAGCTCTGCTCGAACGCGCGATGACGCGACAAGGTTTATCCGCCCGCGCCCACGACCGCATTCTAAAGGTCGCCCGCACCATCGCCGACCTGTCGGGAGGCGATGCGATCAACCCCGCCCACATCAGCGAAGCCATCAACTACCGCTCGCTCGACCGCAACTATTGGACGTGAAAAGTTGAATGTTCAGGCAGTCGGCGAAGCGGACGCAATATTTTTTTGCAGTCTGTCTGAAAAGGCTGCTTTGTGGACGCAAGCCTAAAGTTACATGCTTGAGCATATAGTCGGTTTGCAAAAGCGCACGGCGGTAATGCTGGCAGTTTGTGATTCCAGATCGCGGCTTGCCCCAGCGCAGTGCGGTCAGGCTTGCCTGACCGTGGCGCGTCCTAAAAATACTAAAGCCCGCTTTAGCGGGCGAAAGAGTGTCGGAGGCAAAGCCTCCTCCGGGATTTTAGGGAGACGTCGATCGGTCAGGCAAGCCTGACCGCACTGCTTTTGGGCAAGCCCTTGTAAGCTCCCTCATCGGCTCGATTCGTTCGTTGATGTTGCGCTATCATAACGGCATTCGATAAAACAGTCATGCCCGAAACGCCCCACGATCCGCCGCCGCAATGCCATATTCACGATGAGGTTGCTGATTTATCAGTTGATGGTATTCATGAAAAAGTCTGTGTTGGCGCAGACTTGCATCCTCTGGTCGAATTTGACGGACGACATTACTGCCTCTTCCACCTACCGGCCAAAGACAAGGATGTAGTCAAGTTCGAGAGTATTTTTCGTGCGAGACTAGATGCAGTTAAACAGAGAGCCTTTGAAATTGAGATGCTTCTCGAATCCGAAAGAGCAAATGCAAAAGAAAGACTGTCCTATGATTTCCGGTACGTCTGGTTTCCGTTGCGAATTTCTTTAAGCCATTATAGTTTTCTGGCGCGCTCGAATTTCCATTCTGCGACATTTGCGTCGGAGGCTTTTTTCAATTCCGCTGTTTTTTTGGAAGATGCTCATTTCAAGTTCGTAAACTTTTTCGGAGAAACATCTTTTGGCGATACAACTTTTTCGGCTAACGCTTTTTTCGATTCGGCAAGATTTTTGGCTGTTGCTAATTTTGGCTCGGCAAAAGTTTTGTCGGACGCAGATTTTAGTTCGGCAACATTTTCGGCTGCCGCTAATTTTTATTCAGCAACATTTTCGGCTGGTGCTAATTTCAGATTGGCAAAATTTTCGACTCGCATTAATTTCAGATTGGCAACATTTTCAGCTGGTGCTAATTTCAGATTGGCAACATTTTCGGCCTACGCTGGTTTCAATTCGGCAACATTTTCGGCTGACGCTGATTTCAGTTCGGCAACATTTTCAGGCGAAACACACTTCGACAGTGCCAAGTTCGGTAAAATAGTTGAGACACGTTTCTATTACGCGAATTTTGCAGGAGATACCTTTTTTGACGACGCGGAATTTAACGAGGACGTCAGTTTCAATTCCGCCATATTTGGCGAGGATTCCGATGTTTTCTTTCGCCGAACTGTCTTTGCCGGCAATGCAGACTTTCAATACTGCACATCAGAGGGCTATTTGCGTTTTAGCGATCTACAACTCCGTAGCCGCAGCAGATTCGACTTTCAGGAAGCGGCGTTTGAGAAAGCAAGCCGTGTCAGCTTTCATACGATCAGCCTTCGCCCGCATTGGTTTGTAAATGTAGATTCACGGAAGTTTGTTTTTACCGATATACTCTGGAAAAACCTCGATTGGGATTTTTGGAACAAGAACATCTACGCCGAAATCGACAGTCTTCCCGAGACTGGAGCAGCGAAACAAAAGAAACGCATTTTCGAGATCGCCGCCCGCCAACTCGCCGTCAACGCCGAGGAAAACAACCGCTACGAAGAGGCCGCGAAGTTTCGCTACATGGCGATGGAAACCCGCAGGCTTGAAGAAACAAAACACTTCAGGGCGTCGCGTTTGTTAATGTGGCTCTACAAATGGTCGAGCGGTTATGGCGAAAGCTGGAGCCGCGCTGCGTTAGTGCTGCTGTTTATCTGGCTCGGTTTTGGCCTCGTATACTGGCAGTTCGGATCATTCCAAATTGAGACGCCGCTCGATGTCTGGCAATCGCTCGGTTACAGTTCGCAGGTAATGCTTCTGCAAAAACCAAATCCGCGTCCTTTGTCGAACCTGACTTTTACCCTGTATGTCCTCGAAACGATCTTCGCTCCGCTGCAAGCTGCTTTACTGGCTCTGGCGATCCGGCGAAAGTTTATGCGATAACCCTCACTGAAACGCAACTATTGGACTTGATCGCCTTCATTTGTGAGAATTACATATCCGATGATCGCAGAGAATCTAAAAGGTTTTGACGCATTGCCGCAGACATTGCCGCACTATTGTTTTGAGTCGTTTCGGCGGCACAATAAGCGCGACGCTCTTGCCGTAAAAAATGGCGCAGGCTGGAACTACATTAACGGCGAAGCTGCGATCGAGCGGACCAAGCGTATTGCGTTCGGGCTGGCGGCGTTGGGTGTGGAGCCAGGGATGCGCATCGCGATCATTTCGGAGAATCGTCCCGAATGGTCGTTCGTCGATCTTGCGATTTTGAGTTTGCGTGCCGTGAATGTTCCGATCTACACGACGCAGGCCGTCGAGCAGATCCGCTTCATTCTCGAAAATTCGGGAGCGCGCTTTTTGTTTATCTCGGGGAAAAAACTCTGGAAACATGCCGAGGCGGCGATTCAAAGCGTCGAGCAGCTCGAGAAGATCATTTTTTTCGACGCGGACGAAAAGGCCGACGACTCGCGTGCGATCACGCTCGCCGATATCGAGAAAGCAGGTGACGAACAACGCAAGATCGACGCCGATATTGTTGAACGCTCGCTCGCCGAAATAAAACCCGCCGACCTCGCGACCATTATCTACACATCTGGAACCACAGGCGAGCCAAAGGGCGTCATGCTCACACACGATAATTTTGTTTCGAACATCGTCGCCGTCTCAAAAGGCTTGCCGATCAGATCAACGGATCGCAGTTTGGCCGTGTTGCCGCTCTCGCACATTTTCGAGCGGACGGTTTTCTACGTGCTCTGTGCAAATGGCGTGTCAATTCACTATTGCGCGGCGTTCGACCAGATCGCGTCACATCTTGCCGAGGTCAAACCGACTATCATGACCGCCGTGCCGAGGCTTTTCGAGCAGGTTTATCACAAGATCGTAAAGAAAGGTAAATCGGCCGGCGGCTGGAAGACGCGCCTGTTCGAATGGGCGCTCGTCGTCGGTCAGGACTATTGGACGGCAAAGGACAATCACCAACGCGTTTCGCCGGCATTGGCAGCAAAGCACTCACTTGCGAACCGCCTCGTATTTTCAAAATGGCGGGACGGCGTCGGCGGAAGCTTAAGGTTCTTTGTCTCGGGCGGCGCTCCGCTAAGCAAAAAATTAAGTTACGCGTTCTGGGCCGCGGGCATTCCGATTCTTCAGGGTTACGGCATGACCGAGGCTTGCGTTGCGTGTGCAAATCGTCCCGAGGACAGTAAAGTTGGCTCGATCGGAACGCCTTTCGAAGGCATCGAGATGAAGATCGGGGCGTCTGACGAGGTACTAATTCGCGGCCGTAACGTGATGCAGGGCTATTACAACAACCCCGAGGCGACCGCCGCCGCCATCGACGCCGATGGGTTTTATCACACGGGCGATGTCGGTTATGTTGACTCGGACGGTCACTTTTACATTACCGATCGTCTAAAAGATCTGTTCAAACTCTCGAACGGAAAATACGTCGCGCCATTGCAAGTCGAGAGCTTGTTAAAACAAAGTCCGCTAATTTCGCAGGCAGTCGTCGTTGGTTCGGGTCGCAAACAGGTCGGTGCGTTGATAGTGCCGGATTGGGACGCACTAAAAGAAGAGATGAAAGCCGCCGGCGAATCTACCGACGGCAGCCGCGAGGAACTCTGCGAAAATCCGCTCTTTATCAAACGCGTTCAAAACGATGCTGTCGCTCTTACACGTGAGCTTTCAGATTACGAACGCGTCAAACGTGTTTACCTCATCGCGCGCGAATTCTCCATCGACAAAGGCGAAATGACGCCCACGCTGAAGATCAAGCGTAGTGTCATCGACGAAAAATATTCCGAAGCGATCGACGAGATCTGCGGTTCCTAACCTCGAGACAATCAGTTATTAGGACCAAAACAGAGCAGTCCGGGTTCGTAAGCCGGCGTGTTGGAGCATTTCAGCCCGCCCGGTGCGATTTTCATCAAAAGGGTTTATGATTCAACTCAGGAGGTAGAAAGATGAAAATCAAGTTCTTTGGACTATTTACCGTTGTTATCTTGAGCCTTGCATTGACTGCTGCCGCACAGGATTTTGATTCGGTTTTCGATAGAGGGCTGGAGCAAGTCAAGAACAAGCAATACGTAGAGGCCATCGAGTCGTTCAAACGCGCAAACCAGATTCGTCCAGGGGTGCCTCAAACGCATTTCAATCTTGGCGTCTGTTATTACAATTTGGATCGTTACAATGACGCGGTCGCGTCATTTCGCGAAGCGGTTCGGCTCAAGCCCGATTACAGCGGCGCCCTCATTCAGCTTGGAAATGCGCTGGACTATGCGGGAAACTACTCCGACGCCGTTATTGCTTATAACAAGGCTCTCGTTTATGAGCCAAACAACGGGCTTATTTATTACGAATTAGGAGTAGCCCATTACGGAGCCAAGAAATACGACCTTGCCGAGGCCGACTACCGCAAATCCATTGCCTTGAAACCTGGTAATGCGGACGCGCTGCACAATCTGGGACTGACTTTGGAAAATCTCAATCGGAATGACGACGCGGTGCCCTATTTCCGCAAGGTAATTCAGCTTAACCCAAATAAGCTGTACGCACATCGTCGAATCGGCGATTATTACGTCCGGCAACGGAACTTTCCCGAAGCCATAAGATCATTCCAAACGGCTCTGCGTATTGATTCAACGGATGCCGATGCCAACCTAGGAATGGGAAATGCCTATTACAACGATGGTAAGTATGCAGAATCAATTCCTTATTATCAGGCGGCGGCGAAAGCAGACCCAAGTTGGATCTCCGCGCACAGTTATCTCGGAGACGCTTATCGGTTGACAAAGAGATTTGATGACGCTGAAAAAAGCTATTTGAGAGTGGTTGAGCTCGACCCTAAGGACCCCGATGCGATTTATGGGCTGGGGAGGGTCTATGTTAATCAGAACAAAATTGATGCAGCCCGGAAGCAATACGAAAAATTAAAAACCATTGATGCGGAAAAAGCGGCAGACCTTGCGAAATACTTGCCTGGAGGTCGGTAGATGGAATTGCGATCAAGATAAGAAGGCCTTCGAACCTTTCGGTAGTTTTAGCGGAATAATTGCCGTTGCAGCCAATTAAGATTTTGACTCTAGGCCTTGTCGAATGCGATGCCTTTATCTTGCATTAAAGAATTTAGCGACTTGGCGTCGGTGTGATGTTTTTTTAGCAGTGCTTCGGCGAGTTGAAAGAGCGGTGCGGGAATGTCGGCAAAGGCGGCTGTTTCATTTGGCATATCCTGCGGAAAACGTGAGTAAAATTTGACCTCGGCTTCGCAAAACTCGCAAAGAGCGAGATGCTCTGCGATGGCAAGTTCACGCGTAGATCCAAGTCCGCCGGTTTCGTAGGCGAGTAATTCCTGTGACGCTGGACAGTCTTCGTTTTTGCGAAAGCCGGTTGTCGTTGTTGAAAACATAAAAGTCGAGTGCCTTCAGCACGGCGCGCAAACCTATGCATATCGGACACGCGCGATGTTGATTTTGTTACATTCAAATAAAGCCACAATGACCGAAGGCTTCCAAAACTGTTCGGACGATTTTGAAAAAAGTCCACAAATCTACATCCAAAAAGTGAATCTGTGACACCATAACACTCATTTCTACACCATTTACGAGACATGTATAAACAATATACAACATAGTAAAAAATTCTTGCTCAATTCGGTCCAAATTGCTAACATCTTAAATGTGGGTAGTGAGAGGCAATTTCTCACATGCCATGTTTAACCAGATCGACGTTGCTGCTCGGCAGTCGATCTTACCGAATCTTACTACCAAAACCTAGACCCGCGAATCCATCGGAGCATCATGTCCTACTGGGACGAACTCGCTTCGGTATCCGTTGCCAGTCTGCACCTACGGCAAATCTGCAGCTATCCCAACGTGGTTTCGAATACTCGACTCGCCGGTATGAGGACAACTGACACTAAAGGCCCTTATCAATATGAACGAAGTGAAAACAAAGGAACGTCTGCCACGCTCAATTCAAAATAAGCAGGTCAAGGTCGGCAAATGGAATGAGAGTTTAAAGACTTCGGACGTAAACCAGATTTGGACCGAGCTGCACCGCATCGTTTCGTCGCACCCGCTTGTTAGAGCTTCGAAGCGTGCGGGTTTTCTCGTTGAAGAGGGCAAGTACAACGCCTACACAGATTTAACACAAGAGCTTTTTGTCGCATTACTCAGCAAAGATCGATTTCAGCATTATATAGACACGGCAATGTTGGATGCCGAGATCGAGGCCGAGATCAGCCAGATCGAGCTGACAAACATGCTGACGGCCGAGCTTCGCAAACGCTATCCCGAATCCTATCGGTTGGCACGACGAATTTCCACGCTCATTCAGACAAGTGATACGTTCAAAAGATTTGATAACATCGGTAATCCCGAGGTTCATCGCCGGCTCGCGGATCGTCTTTACGGTCTCGCAGTCTGGCAAGATCAAAAGTCGCGTCGCGACGTGCAGGAGATGGACGAGCGCGTAAAGGCGGTATCGTTCTACGGACGCGACACGCGAATGGTTGGCTGCACCGGCGACGCCCAGATCGTCATCAGCAACCCCGAACTTGAGAAACTGATCATCCGTGTTTTTAAGGCGATCGACTCACCCGTCGATGTTCGCAGTTTGCGCTCGTTCGTCATGTCGCGGTTGCCGATCATGGATATTCACCTCGTGCCTGTTGGCAGCGGCGGCGATAGCGACGACGAAGACCGCATGCCGTTCGAGTTCCTGGACACGCGCGAAACACCCGAGGAAGATCTACTGCGGAACGAAGCTGAAAAGGCGGCCGCCGGTTTTGTCGAAAACTTCTTGCACACCCTGAACAAATCAGTTCGCGGCAAAGCAAAGCAGTATGACCGCATGATTAATGTGTTGTGGCATTGCTATTTGATCTCCGACTCGGGAACACAGCTCGAAGTTGCTGAAATGCTTGGCGTTTCGGACTCGCTTGTGTCGGATTATCGTAAGCGCATTGAGGCAAATCTTCAACAGCTTTCGTTTAGCGGCGTCAATGAGGCGCGTCAGTTTGAGAAAGCTCTCAAGCGTCGCGTTCGAGACATGATCTCGGTTGAAGCGGAAGGCGTTGCCGTTTAGAACCGTCATGCTCATCTGGCGCGCAAATGTCTATCGAGAGATCAAAAGATTACAAACCGCTGCAAGGGTTCTCGAGATCCGACGATAAGTCGAACGATAACGGATCTTCGATACGCAACCCCGGCAAACGCGCACAGAGGGACGCGAGCGATTCTGAGAACTTTGTAAACCAAACTCACGAGCACGACCTGCCCGCGAGCACCTTTCGCGTCACACCATCCGAGCCAGCGGCAGTTTCCTGGACATCGACCGACAAAAAACGCGACAAAGGGGCCAAGCGGATCACGAAAGACAACGAGCTGCTCGGCCGCGACCGATGGCTCGTGCGCAATGGCCATTTTGTGACATTTATCGGGCTTTATCTGTTTTCGATAATGGTCCTGTTTCGTCCGTACGAGATAGTCCCCGGGCTTGGTTTTTTGGCGTTTACAGCGTTTTATTTTGCGATTGTCACGCTGCTCGTCTATGCGCCGAGCCAGCTCGCGATCGAGGGCAATCTGACGATGCTGTCAACCGAGGTCAAAGCGCTCTTAGCGATGACGGCACTCGCTCTTATCACTGTTCCGATCGCGAGAAGTCCCGCGCTCGCGTGGGAATCTTTTAACGACACGTTCATAAAAGCTGTCATTATCTTTGTGGTCCTGGTCAATGTTGTGCGCACGCGCAGGCGCCTAATGGCGATGTTGTGGCTATCGTTCGGTATCGGTTTGTATCTGAGCGTGCGGGCGTTGCAACTATATCAGGAGGGCACGTTTTCCGTAGAATCATATCGCGTCGGCATTTCAGAAATTGAAGGAATGTTTGGCAATCCAAACGAAATGGCTCTGCACCTTGTGATGATGGCTCCGATCACATTGGCGCTGGCTCTCGCATCAAAAAACAAATTGATGCGCATCGTTTATGTTGTTGTGACGATACTTTTTGTTGCGGCGAATACGGTCACATACTCGCGCGGTGGTTTTTTAGGATTGCTGGCTACGGTATTGGTTCTCGCGTGGAAGCTCGGACGTAAATACAGGTTAAACGTCACGATCGCGACGGTTCTCGGCGGAGCTCTCCTGATGGTCGCGGCACCCGGCAATTACGGCCTCAGAATGCTGTCGATCTTTATTCCCGGACTCGACCCGGTCGGCTCGAGCGATGCGCGGCGCGAGATGTTGGAACGCTCTTTGTTGATCACGGCGAGAAATCCCTGGGGTATCGGCATCGGCAATTTTCCGATCGTCGGCATCCATAATCATGTTTCGCACAATGCGTTTACGCAAGTTTCGTCCGAGCTCGGTTTGCTAGGTCTCGTGGTGTATCTCGTTTTTATGATCAGTCCATTTCGCAAGCTGCGGGTCATCGAGCGAAAATGTTTCGATGCGGACGATCACAACTGGTTCTACTACGTTTCCATCGGTCTGCAGGCGAGCATAGTCGGCTATTGGGTGTCGAGCTTTTTCGCGTCGGTGGCATACAACTGGTTTATCTACTATCTGATCGCATACGCAGTCGCCTTTCGGAGAATTTACAACCTCGAGACAGACGCGAAGGAATCTGAAGCAACATCTGCAAGCTGGAACTTGCAGCCCGCTGAAGCAAAATGACGTTTACGGTTGCACAAATTTTCTTCTGGACGTGCGTGGGCCTGCTCGCGTACGTCTATGTCGGCTATCCGCTGCTCGTCCTTCTGGTTAGCAAGCTGTTTCCGAGAAAGGCGAAGCTAGGCAACATCGCTCCAAAGGTGACTGTTCTGATAACGGCATTCAATGAGGAAGCCGCGATCAGGCAAAAGATCGAAAACACTCTCGAGATCGACTATCCGCCGGAAATGCTCGAGATCGTTGTCGCCTCGGATGGTTCGACGGATAGGACGGACGAGATCATCGGCGAATTTGCATCGCGTGGCGTTAAACTTTTTCGCCAAGAGGGCCGAGTCGGCAAAACCACGACACAGAACAATGCGATCCTGCACGCGACGGGCGACATTGTCTTGTTCTCGGATGCAACGACAGAATACGGCAACGACGTTTTGGAACATCTGCTGCCGCCATTCGCAGACGAGGGCGTCGGCTGTGTGGCCGGCCGGCTCGTTTATGTTGACGACGAGAGCACAAATGTCGGAAAGGGCGCGCAAAATTACTGGAGTTACGAAACCTTTTTGAAGACAGCGGAGTCGCGGGCATGTTCGCTGATAGGCGCGTCGGGTTGCCTCTACGCAGTTCGCCGCGAAGCGTACGAACCGATGTATGCCGAGGCGTGTTCCGACTTTTTGATCTGCACGATACTATTTCGCAAAGGTCTGCGTAGCGTATTCGCCGCCGACGCGGTTTGTTACGAACATACAAATCGTCACGCCGGCGACGAACTGAGAATGCGGATCCGCGTTATCTCACAGACCTTCACTGACCTCTGGCGAAACCGCGACATGCTAAATCCGTTTCGCAGCGGCTTTTACGCGATCGAATTGATTTCCCACAAACTGCTTCGCTATGCGGTGCCGTTGATCTTAATGACGTTGGTAATTGCAAATAGCCTGCTCGCGGCTTCATCGCCGTTTTACCTTGCTACGCTTGTTTTGCAATCCAGCTTTTACGCATTGGCTTTCGCGGGTTGGCTCGTCGAGCGAAGCGGTCGTCCGTCGGGGCTGCTTGCGATGCCGCTCTATTTTACACTCGCGAATTTTGCTTCGGCCGTCGGGTTTTACAAATTCCTGCGCGGCGAAAAGTACGCGCGTTGGGAGCCTATCAGGCATACACGTTAATGTCGAAAACCACAATTACACAATTTAGCAAACACGTCGGTCGCAATGTTCTGACCTCTCTGCCGAAAATTTCGATTGTGATCCCGGCCTATAACGTCGCTGAGTTCATTGTCGAAACACTCCGGTCGGTGGCGGATCAGAAATATCGCGAGTTCGAGGTCATCCTGGTCAACGATGGTTCACCCGACACTGAAGCGTTCGAACGGATGATCCGTTCCATGATCGACGATATTGTCTACATTCGTCAGCCGAACATGGGGGCGGGTGACGCGCGCAACACCGCGATCAAACATGCCCGCGGCGAGGTCATTGCGTTTCTTGATGGTGACGATATCTGGATGCCGGACTTTTTGTCGTCGCAATACTCTTTTCTTATCAGCGGCAACTACGACTTGGTTTACTGTGACGCGTTTCTCACGGGTTTGAACTCGCCGTATCGCCGAACTTACATGGAAGCGGCGCCCTCAAACGGCTACGCCGACTTTAACGCGATTCTCGATCTGCGTTGCAACGTGATCACGTCGGGCACGATGGCGAGAAAGCAGATGATCGTCGACGCGGGCATGTTTGAGACCGAGCGTGTGCGCGCACACGATTTTTTGCTTTGGCTTCGTATGGCGAAAAACGGAGCAAAGATCGGCTATCAACGAGAACAGCTTCTAAAATATCGCGTGCATCTTAATAGTTTGTCGGGCGATTCGATCAGCCGAGTCGAGCGCGAGATCGAGGCTTTCGAGCGAGTGCTCCGCACGATCGAGCTTGACGAAGAGCAAAAGGGCATTGTGGCTTACAGACTCGCGGCTCTTGAAGCCGATCTCGCCGTCGAGCAGGGCAAGGCGTTTTTACTAGCCGGTGATTACCAAGAGGCCGCCGTAGCCTTTCGCGTTGCGAATCGCCAACGAAATTCGTTAAAGCTTAGCGTTATCACATGGTTCGCGCGGTATGCTCCGCAAATTCTATTGCACCATTTCAAAAAGCATCGGGCGGCCGATATCGCACTCGTCCCTAAACTCAGTCGGTAGAAATAGTTTTTCTTCCTCGGAGAAAGTAGATCATCATCGTCGCTAGAAACGCGCAGGCCGCGGCAGTCGTTACGCCGTAAAATGCGGTTGTATAATCGCCACTATTTTTGTCTGCGAGATAACCCGTTATTTTGCCGCCGATGGCCGCTCCGGCTACCTCGATCAAGGTGATCAGACCGAGTATCTTGCCGGCTTCGCGGCGACCGAAAAAATCAGCGACGAGTCGCTGCAGCACCACAAACGTACCGCCATAGCCGAGCGCAAACGGCAGCAGAAAAAGCAAAAAGTTATTTGCAGTCAGCATCAGCAGTACTGTCGATGCGATAAACATTACGAGCGCGCACAAAACAAAAACGCGCAGAGCATCGAACCGGTCACTCAGAAACCCAGCGAGAAATTTGCCGCCCAAGCTCATCGCGAACAAGGCGGATTGCGTAAACGCAGCTGTCTGGGCGGAGACGCCGATCTTTGACGATTGCAACGAGAGGACAAATTGCTGCGTTGTAAAAAAGATAGGGTAAAAGATCAGCGCCGCGCACACCGCCAACGCCCAGAACAGAGGTGTTTTTAGAGCCTCTAGCAAAGTTACACCGGCGTTCACCGCAGCGGTCTCCTTAATGTCGGCGGGTTTCGCAGGTTCGCGAATAAAAAATATGATCGCGGGCAACAGAACGATCCACACTAGCGCACTGATCGCGAGCATTGCGTTCCGCCAGCCGTAGGCTGTGATCATTGGAGCGGCGACCAGCGGTATCAAGAAACCTCCGATGCTCGTGCCGGTTAGCAAGATCCCAAGCGCCGTTCCGCGCGCATTCTCAAACCACTTCGACACGAGCACGACACATGGCGCGACGCCTATAAAACCTAGCGACGCTCCCATAAAAAATCGAGCAAAATACACCGTCTCAGGGTCGTCGGCCAGCGCCAGGATCACAAGCCCGCCGCCGAGGAGTGCTGATCCGAAGATCATCAGCGGCCGTAGCGCAAATTTTGTGATCATCCAGCCGCCGATCAGCGAGAACACACCCGACATAAGGAATGTGATGTTGGCGCCATTGGCGATAAAACTCTCAGCCCGCGCAGCGTCGACGGCGCCGAGGGCGACAAACTCGTCCCTTATCGGTTTGTAGAAAGGTGGCAGGCCGCCGATCGCGAGACCGTTACTCACCGCGAGCGCAAGCGTTGCGATAACTAAGATCACCCAGCCGTACGATGAGGTGCGACTATTTGCGTCCATTTCGGTTGTAATTTGTTATGTAGTCTGGCGGATCGATTCCGTGTGCAAGTTTTGCGTCGTTTTGCGGTTTATCGCTAACGAGTTTCATGGGCAAAACCCCGGCCCAAAACCCAAGCGAATAATCTTCGTCGTCATCAACAGGGTCGCCGGTGCGGATTTTCGCCGATGCCTCGTTGATAGCGAGGCGTAAAACGCTCGTGGCTTTTAGTTCAAGCTCGTTCGGCCAGCGGCAGTCGGCCCAGCGACCGGGCAGGATGTGCTCGGTTATCGCCTCGAGAGCTTTGTTCTTCTCAGCGGCGTCGGTCACCAGTTCCGCGCGGCCGAGGACAACGACGGAACGATAATTGACCGAGTGGTGAAACGCCGAACGCGCGATCACGAGTCCGTCGATCAAGGTCACCGTCACACAAACATCGACGCCCTTCGACATTTCGCGCAGCATTCTGCTCGCGGATGAGCCGTGAATATAAAGATCACTTTCGACGCGCCCGAAACCTGTCGGTATTACATACGGCTGGCCATCGACAACAAAACCAACGTGACAAATAAACGCCTCGTCAAGAATGTCGTTGATCGTCTCGCGGTCAAAGTGACCGCGCTTCGGCAGGCGCCGTAACCGCGTCCGTTCAGTTTGTCCAACTTTCTTAGTCATTAGTATCTGTTCTTATTCGTGAAATCGGTCGCTAAAATCTACTTAGCGTCCATCCAATTATCGCCTACACCGACCTCAACAATTACGGGAACGTCGAGGGTCGCGGCAGATTCCATTTCATGTTTTATGATCTCGCTCGCACGCGCGACCTCGGCTTTCGGAGCTTCGAAAAGAAGTTCGTCGTGAACCTGCATGATCATCTTTGTCGTGAGGTTCTTGCGTTTCAGTGCATCGGCGACACGGATCATCGCTATCTTAACGATGTCGCTCGCGGTGCCCTGGATCGGCATGTTGATCGCTTCGCGTTCGGCGCGCGAGCGTACGTTAAAGTTACGGTCGTTGATCGACGGGAAATATCTTCGACGCCCAAAGAGCGATGTCACAAAACCATCTTTTCGCGCCTCTTCGGGAATATTGTCCATGTATTTACGGATGCCTTTGTACGTCGCAAAATAGTCGTCGATAACCTTTCGCGCCTCGGCACGCGAGATGCCGACCCGCGTCGATAAACCAAAAGCCTCGACAGCATACGCGATGCCAAAGTTTACGATCTTCGCAAGACGGCGTTTTTCTTTTAGATCTTTTTCGTCTTTCGCGCCAAAGACGAGCCGCGCCGTTTGTGCGTGAATGTCCTCATTATTCTTAAACGCCGCGAGCATATTCTCGTCTTGAGTGATGTGCGCGAGTATGCGCAGTTCGAGCTGCGAGTAGTCGGCCGAGATCAGTTTGTTGCCTTTCTCAGGAATGAATGCCTTGCGAATCTGTTGACCGAGTTCGGTGCGTACCGGAATGTTTTGCAAATTCGGCTCGGTCGAGCTCAGACGCCCGGTTGCCGCGACGGTTTGATTGAGACAACCGTGCACGCGACCGTCGTCGCGGATCAGGCGCGGCAGAGCGTCGGCATAGGTCGCTTTTAGTTTATCCATCTCGCGGTAATCGATGATAAGTTGTGCTATTTCGTAATTTACCGCGAGCTCGACGAGCACGTCGTGGCTCGTTGAGATCTGACCGGTGGCCGTCTTTTTGCCGGTCTCGATATTGAGCTCGCTAAAAACTTCGCCTACTTGTTTTGGCGAACCGATGTTGAACTCGCGTCCCGCGATCTTGTAGATCTTTTTGCTAAGCTTGGCGAGGTCCTCGGCGATCTTCTTCGAGAATTTTACAAGGTTCTCACCATCGACCTTCATGCCGACAAGCTCGATGTCCGTCAGCACATCTAAGGTTGGCATCTCGATCTCGGCGTAAACTCGCTCGAGTTTGGTTGTGCGAATCTTGCCTCGCAGAACGGGTGCGAGGCGCGACACAAGATCTGCGCTTTCTAATGTTCTAAAAGGAATTTCGTCAAAGCCGTCGGGCACGTAGCGGGCGAGATCGGTGTCGAGATACGCCTGCGCGAGAAATTCGATCGGGTAATTTGTGCGACCCGGGTCGAGCAGATATGCCGCGACCATCACGTCGTCCGTGACCGGCGCGGGTTTGATACCGACTTTTAGCAACGCGCCAAAATTACGCTTGGCGTCGTGAGCGCATTTGTCGAGATAGATATTTGTGAGTATGTCGCGGAGCGGCATTATCGCGGCGTCGCTCCCGCCGTCGAAGTTTTCGAGATCGATATAACTCGCCTCGCCGTTGCCGAGACCTATGCCCAACCCAAGTGGCGGCAACTTGTCATAGCTGCTCGATTTTTCGCTTCCGTTCGCGTCATTAACGTGAAAACTGAACTGCTCGACCTCGAAAAGGCGGCGAAGCAGTTTGTCGAGATCGGCTCGCGTCTTGATGAGCGTGTAATTCGATTTAACAGCCGCCGCATTAGGCGATATGCCGGTGTGCGTCGGCAAATTGTCAAACAAACCACCACCACCGACGGTCTGTGCCGCCCGCGATGGAACAGCCACAGCCGCATCATCGCCGAATTCTTTTATCAGCGACTTAAACTCGAGCTCGCGGAAAAGTTCGTAGGCGATGGCGCGATCAGGTTCGCGATGCTCGAGCGTTTTGAGATCGAGCTTGATCGGCACCGATGTGTGAATCGTCGCGAGTTCGAGCGATTGTTTGATAATGTCCTGGTTGTTTTGCAGGCTCTCGCGGTATGTCTTGTGCGAGATCTCGGTCGCGCGCTCCATCGCGCCGAGAGCAGAACCATATTCGAGAACAAGTTTTAGAGCGCCCTTTTCGCCGATGCCCGGCGCACCCGGAATGTTATCGACCGAGTCGCCCATCAGTCCCAGCAGATCGATGATCTTATCCGGCGGCACGCCGAACTTATTTTTTACCCACGCTTCATCGCACCACTCGATCGGCGGCACAGGCACCTTTCGTTTGATATTTGTAGAATTTTGCCGCATCGCGATGACGTGGGGATCGCGCACGAGCTGGCAGAGATCTTTGTCATTCGAGACGATGACGGTTTGCATGTCTTTTGCCGTTATCTTTTGCGCAAGCGTGCCGATCACGTCATCCGCCTCATAGCCGTCAACCTCGAGGATCGGAACGCTGAACGCCTCGCAAACCCTTACTATGTAGGGCAGTTGCGACGAAAGATCGTCAGGCATCGCTTCTCGGTTTGCTTTGTAGTCTTCGTACGAGTCATGCCTAAACGTCGGCACATCAGTGTCAAAAACCGCCGCGATGTATTCGGGCCGTTCATCCTTTAACAGCTTGCGCAGCATGTTTGTAAACACAAAAACCGCCTGCGTTACCTGGCCCTTACTATTGCGAAGCGGCTCTTGCCGCATCCCCATCGGCGCAAAAAACGCACGATAGATATGTGACATCGCATCGATGAGGAATACTCGTTTCATTTCATTCTAAATTCTTCGTGTCTGAACAGCCGCAATCATTGCCTCTTTAGAATCGCGTGCAAAAGACTGCTGAAGATATCGGGTTAGCGGATAACCGATCTTAGCTAACAACATTCCCGGTTGCGAGAAAGCGTACAAATCGTACCAAACTTCGCCACTCTTAAGATTCAGTTCAACTGAAAACCTCTCTTCACCAATCTCTCCGTGTTCGCTGAGAGTACCGTACGCAAAGCCGTAGCGACGAACCTCGCCGGCTGTCTCATCGACAACATAGACGACACGCGCCGCGTTTAGCGAAAAAAAGCCAAAATGCCGTATCAAGATACCAACAGTCGCGTCAGCAGCGATCTTGGTATCACTCGGGAGTAGGTTAACCCACCCAATATCAAACATCGCCCAGCTATTGACCGCAAGCCGCGCGAGTTCGAAGTCCTTTTCACCAAGTCCGATCTTTACTCGATTATGATCGATGGTGTAACCCGACGGTGCTTCATCGCGGCTAGCTCCGACTTCGGGGTAAGAGAAATCATCATCTCTACATCGTTGAAGAAATCGTTCTATCGATTCCGTATCAGGCCTAGCGAGAAGAAACATCTGTATAGATTCAATCTATGAGATTTGTCTTAATGCATCAAGTTTGACATCAAAATATGCGTTCGTTATTCTTAACGTTCGCCTTCGGGCGGGTGAAGCGAATATACATGTGTCCGGTTCGTCTAGGGGTTAGGACACCGCCCTTTCACGGCGGCAACACGGGTTCAAATCCCGTACCGGATACCACTTTTATCGCGAAGCTTGCATCATAGGACTGCTTTTACGTAAATTCGCTTGGCGCATCGCGCAGAAGCGAATTTTGTTTTTTGAGCCGAATGTACGTGAGAAATCTAAAGATCATCGCCATTTTACTGATTGCCGTTGCGGGCGTGTTTGCTCAACCTCAGGAAAAGCCCACGAACGTTGTGATGGTTTTGCCGTTTGAGAACACTTCGGGTAAGGCGGAGTTTAACTGGATCGGTGAGAGTTTTGCAGATTCGTTGTCCGATCTGTTGCGTGTGCCGACGCTCAACGTCATCTCAAACGAAGAGCGCAAGATCATTCAACAGCGGCTCAAGATCCCGCTGACGACGCTGCCGAGTCTTGCGACTTCGCTAAAGCTTGCAAGCGAGAGCAAAGCCACGCTGCTGATCGCCGGTCGTTACAACATCGTACCGGCTGACGAAGAGTCGGCGGCGAAGATCACGGTGTCGGCTCGCATCATCAAGGTCGCGGAGGGCAGATTCATCAGCGAGTCGTTTCCAGATGGCAGCCAAAAGATCCCGCCGATCGAGCTAAACGACGCTCTCGGCAATCTGCAGACCGTGCAGGGACAGATCGCCTACAAGATTCTTTTCTATCACGATAAAAGCTCGCTTGCCTTTTCGCAGAATGATCGCGTCGTCGCCGCCACGAAAGTTCCGGCTGACGCGTTTGAGGCCTATATTAAGGGCCTTTTAACAAACGAACCGGCGGCTCGTGAAAACTTTTTTAAGAACGCTTTGATCCGCTACGGCAAGGTCATTCCCGGCGGCACATACTCCGAAGCGGCGCTCGAACTAGGCCATCTTTACATGGGTCAGCGGAAATTCGGCGAGGCCGTCGATGCGTTTGAACGTGTGATCAGCGCAAACCAGCGTTGCCGTGACAAGGCCGCCGCCGATAAAAAGAGCGCGCAGTGCGGCGACGAGGGGTTTGCCGAGGCTTCGTTCTATATCGGGCTGATCTTCTGGCAGCAGGGAAATTACGAAACGGCCCTCGCCACGCTCCGGCCGTTGACCGAGGACCTAAAACTGACGACCGTCTACAACGCCCTGGGTGCGATCGCGGTTCAGGCCTCGCGTGCGGAGAAGAAAAATCAGGCTAAAGCAGCCGCGCTGTTAAAAGAAGGTATCGATCTCCTGAAAAAAGCCAGTGACTCCGCCGCTGACGACTCAAAAGACACCGGGGCGCGATTTAACTACGCCTTTGCACTATTTCTTGATGGCAACATGACCGAGGCCGCGTCCCAGCTGCGCTCGACGATCGCCGCCAGCCCGCGTGACGGCGAGGCGTATTATCTGCTGGCAAAGGCTCTCGATTCGCTAAAGGGTGCCGCCGCCGCCGATATGGACAATCAGGCGAAGCGGTTTTTGACCGACGGTAACCGCTACGCAAAGCTCGAAACCGAGTGGCAAAAGTCAAAATCGGTCACTGAGATCGCTCTTCGCGTACAGCAACCCGCGCGCAAAGATTTTGTCGCCGTGGTGCTAAGCCGAAAACCTGTGGCAAACACGGCCGTCGCGGTTAGCGAGACTGAAGCCCTGCTCGCACAGGCCCGCATACATGTTAAGAACGGGAACGACGACGATGCGATGACCGTACTGCGTCGCGTGCTGGCGAGCGAGCCGATGAGCGCGGAGAGCTATCTACTGCTCGGCAAGATCCACCTGCGTCGCGGCGATATCGATCAGGCGATAGCTTCGTTCAAAACCTCCATATTCTGGGACAACCGCCTTGTCGACGCGCACGTGAGCCTCGGCAAGATCTACATCGAAAAAGGCGACTGTCAGCAAGCGAAAACCTATGCCGCACAGGCCCGCGAGATCGATGGCGAGAATCAGGATGTCGCGGCGTTACAAAGACTGTCAGAACGCTGCTCGAAATAGTGCGTCTGCACTGTTCAAAGTTCCAGGTTCAAAGTTCCAAGTCCTAACATTTCAGCTTTTCCAAATATTTTTTCGACAGCTTAGTCCGTAAACAAGGGCTATTCATTGATGTCCCGACTTGGGACTTTGGACAATCCGACTTGGGACTCATTCTTTGGCACGCTATGTGCTTTAGGTAATCACGGCTAGCTTGATGATATTGATCAAGACCCCGCCGCCAACTCTACTCCGAGCGCGGTTTGCCACTGTGCTCTATACCTTCCGAGCGTTCCTTCAGTTGTCCTACCATTACAAGCCTGACCGAGAGGTCAGGCTTTCCTTCTTTTAAATCCCGTATTTGTGGGCTTTCGGCCAATTTGCCCTGTTTTCGATCAGTTTGAATATTGCGGACTCTTGTAGCTTGTTCGTGCGTCGTCAATTTGACTAAACCGTGCGCCGCTTCCTGGGACTATTACAATTTGCGTCATCAATTTGGTGACAAATTTTGTCGCTTTGACCGGTCAACCGTTCAAAATGATTGCAGAAGCCCGCGCGGCGAGCAAGGGAATATTCTACCCGGCTCATCTAAACGTAAGAACGGAAGCGAAAGTTTAGCGGTGAGTGACCTGCCGTTGGTTATCCGCAGGCCTGTGCATGTTAATCTATCGACGTGAAATTTCTGCCCTCATGGAAGAACGCCGCTCTCGCGCTTGCTTCTGCCGGCTTGCTGATACTCGCGTTCCCTGATTCTGAATGGTGGTGGACGGCGTGGTTCGCACTCGTGCCGCTAATGTTGGCCGTCGAGCGGGAAACCGGCGTTCTCCGATCATTTTTACTCGGCTGGCTCTTCGCCACCGTGTTCTTTTTTGGCACCTGCTGGTGGCTAGCCTACGCGCCGATTCATTACGCCGCGATCCCGTGGCCGCTGGCGTACTTTCTTATCTTTATTCCTTGCGTGATCTCGGGCATCTTTCCCGGCATTTTCGCCGCGATCCTCACTGTCTTGCTTCGCCGTTTTGGAAGTTGGGCGTTCCTCGCTGCTCCGTTTGTTTGGGTCTTTACCGAATTTGCGCGCTATTGGATCGCGGGAAATAACTGGAATGCGATCGGGTATTCGCAGGCGTTTGCGTGGTTTTCAGAGAAAGTTTTATTCACCGCTCAAGTCGGCGGAGTATATCTAGTGGGATTCTCGGTCGTAGTTTTCAATGTATTGGTAACCAGTGCTTTTCTAGCGAGGCGGGAAATCCGTGAGAAGCAACAAAGGGGCGAGCATATCGCGGTCGCAGAGCACGACGACCTGGTGATACTCGACCTATCTAGCGAGATCGTCGTGGAGGACGACGAACCAAGGGTTTCCGATCCAAACTCTGCATTGGGATTAAGCACAACCGCATATCTATTCCCAATTTATGCCGTCTTTTTCCTCTTTGTAAATGTCTTACATGATTACTCGAAGGAGTTGAAGATTGCTAGGATCACAAATATTCGTACACTGCTTGCTGTCGTGCTCATACCGACCGGGTTTTCCATATTCGTGTGGGCGGTCATGATAAGCCCCGACCTATCTTACGGGAGGTTTTCTACCGGAGATACCTTCATTATCGCTGTTCAGCCTAACGTTCCGATGAGTGGCATTGATCCTTCAAGGCTTGAAGCGTTGCGTGACAAACAGATCGAAAATTCTAAGTCCGCGTTTGAGGAAAATCTCGCCCGTTACCAAGCAAGTGATTTAGGCATACTCGACAATATTCCAGATGAGCGAGATGCCGAACTCTATCGCAAAAAATACGCTGAAAAGCCGAAAGTCGTCATCCTTCCCGAGTCGCCTATGGACTTTATGTATCACGACGATCGCGAGTTTCAGCAGTTTGTCCGTGATTTTACGACGCGAAATAACGTGAGCTTGCTGTTCAACTCCGCCGAGCCTGATGCGACGAATGGTCGGTATTTTAACTCGGCCGTGATGGTCGGCGCGGACGGTCGCGAGGTCGCGCAGTATGACAAGATTTACCTTTTGCCGTTTGGCGAGGCCGTTCCCGTACCGCTCGAATCGCTTGTTCCGGCCTTTGTCGGCAGTTTTTCGTACGGCCGCGAATATGACCTGTTGCCATTGGGCGACGCCAAAGCCGGCGTTATGATCTGTTTCGAGTCGCACTTTGGCCAGCTCAGCCGCGAGTACGTTCGTAATGGCGCGGACGCGCTCATCGAGATGACAAACGACGGCTACCTCGGCCCGACGCCGGTTCTAAGGCAGCATCTTGCCAACGCCGTCTTTCGTGCCGTCGAGACAAATCGTCCCGTGCTTCGCGTAACGAACGTCGGCATAACGGCATACATCGACGAACGAGGCAACGTTCACGATCCCTTGCCGTCATACACCGAGGGCACACGCGTCTGGACAGTTGAAAAATCAGACGGCTCGCAGACATTCTATGTAAAATACGGCGACTGGTTTGCGTGGTTGGGTACCGCGATAACCTTCGGATTGCTGATAACATGCGTTCGACGCCGGCCCGGAGTTGCCAAAGCCCGCGCGTAAGCGAGGGCGATAGACTCAACACAGCAATGTCCAATCGCCGGTAATTTTACCTCGCGATCAGCGAAGGATAGTCGAGGCATCTATCAGGGAAACTTGTGAGTTTCGCCGCTACGGCCTGCGTGCGGTTAACATTAGGACAAATCACGGCCACTGCGTCATCTCGGCGGCCGTTAAGCCTGAAAAAATTGTAAATGATCTAAAGGCGTATTCGACGCGACATCTGCGTGAAGCCGGAGAATTTTCCCCAGACGATGGGGTTTGGGCGCGAGGTGGCAGTACGCGCTATCTATGGAAACCCCGTCATGTCGAAGCCGCTGTGGATCACGTATTGTTTTCACAGGGCGATCTGCCTTTCTGTTTACTGCCTGAGGTTTCCGAGGATTGATTTTACGCTCTGGTTCGCTATCGCCCTTGCTAACGCGCGGGCTTTCGCAACTTGTTGCGACCGGCGATTCGTTTGAGCGCAAATGATCTTGTAGAATAACATCGAATGGAACTCACAGACCTGCAGACAAATTTCGAATCGATCAAAGACAAAGTTTCCCAGCTTGGGAGGTTTCTTTGACGCGCCGACAAAGCAAGTAGAACTCGACAAATTAGAGCAGCAGATCTCGTCGCCCGGTTTTTGGGATGACAGCGAGGCCGCGCAGAAGGTTGTGCAGCAGCGCAGCCGCATAGAGAAGGCCCTTGAGCGGCAAAAGGCGTTTGAGACGGGCGTTTCGGACGCCGAGGTGTTGTTCGAATTTGCTCAAACCGACGCGGACTCAGCCGCCGAGCTCGAAACCTTGATAAACAAGCTCGATAGGGAAGTTGGCGAGGCCGAGACGACGAGTTTATTGTCGGGCGAGACGGACGCAAACAACGCGATCTGCTCGATACAGGCCGGTGCGGGCGGCACGGACGCGCAGGATTTTGCGCAGATGCTATTGAGAATGTATTTGCGGTGGGCCGAAAAGCATAACTTCAAAACAGAGATTCTCGACGAGCAGTCGGGTTCTGAGGCCGGCATAAAGAGCGCGACATTTCGCGTCGAGGGCGACTACGCATACGGTTTACTGGCGGCCGAGGCGGGCGTGCATCGGCTAGTGAGGATCTCGCCGTTCAATTCGGGCGGCAGCCGCGAGACCAGCTTCGCGTCGATGTTTGTAAGCCCTGAGATAGACGAAAACATCGAGGTAAACATCGAGGACAAGGACCTTCGCGTCGATACATATCGCTCGAGCGGCGCGGGCGGCCAGCACGTAAATGTGACCGATTCGGCGGTGAGAATTACTCATATTCCGACCAATATTGTTGTAACATGTCAGAATCAGCGTTCGCAGATACAGAATCGCGCCGTTGCGATGCAGGTTCTGCGATCGAAACTTTACGAACTCGAGCTCGAAAAACGCCGCGAGGGCGCCGCCGAACTCGAAGCCGGCAAGATGGACATCGCCTTTGGTTCGCAGATCCGAAACTACGTTTTGCACCCGTATAAGTTGGTCAAAGATACGCGCACCAAACACGAAACAGCCGCAGTTGACGCCGTGCTCGACGGTGAGATCGATGAGTTTATTAAGGAGTATCTGACTTTCAAGAAAGTGAATAGTGGACAGTGAATATGAACAGTGGAAGGAACCGCGACTAAAAAAGAATCGATTTTGAGGTCAAAGAGCTATGCTTTTGGCGTACGCATAGTTAGGCTTAGTCAGTTTCTAGTCACTGAACACAAAGAGTACGTTCTAAGCAGACAGGTTCTAAGGTCAGGCACTTCGATCGGCGCTTTGATTCGGGAAGCCGAATACGGCATATCAAAGGCAGACTTTCGCAACAAAATGTCTATCGCTCTCAAAGAAGCAAATGAAACTGAATATTGGCTCTCAATACTCAAGGATACGGACTATATTAACGAAAAGTTGTTTCGCAGCCTGTCTGTAGATTGTGTCGAGTTAATAAAGATCCTAATCGCCACAGTGAAAACCACTCAAAAGGAGTAGTTGCGGTAGCTGTTCACTGTTCACTATTAGTTATTCACTATGAAGGTTTGCCCGACATGCGACAAGGTTTATAACGACGACGAGATCAACTTTTGCCTCGCCGACGGAACGACTTTGCTCAAAAAGAGAAAGAACAAGCAGACCGCGCATTCGCACTGGAACGATGTTGTCGCCGTCATCATCGCGGCTTTTGCTGTACTACTGTTTTTGAGTCTTGTTACGAGCAGCTCGAGCGACCGCGCGTTTGGTGCGACCGGCGACGGTGCACCGACACGCAATCTTGTAGGCACGTTGGGTGCGAATATCGCGTCCGTTCTCTTTAACACGCTCGGTTGGACGGCGTATCTTTTTCCGCTGCTGATCGCGCTTGTGGCATGGCGGGTTTATCGCGCGGATTCGCTCGTGCCGAGGCCGTTCCGTGTCGCGGGCTTTATCGGGTTTGTGCTGTCACTCGCAGGTTTGACGTCGCTGTTTGGCGGTTATGGCGCGATCATCGGCAACGGCG
Organism: Pyrinomonadaceae bacterium; assembly: GCA_046154245.1. Classification (GTDB taxonomy): domain Bacteria; phylum Acidobacteriota; class Blastocatellia; order Pyrinomonadales; family Pyrinomonadaceae; genus OLB17. Next base: position 2,409 of record JBJXFZ010000035.1, on the reverse strand, counting down.
TTGTCGCCGCACTTTCGTTCATTGGCGCCGTTGGGACGGGCATTTTGCTGATCGCGGTGTTTATTTCGTCGCTGCTGCTGATCACAAATGTCACGCTCGCGGGTTTTGCCAGCCACTTCGATGTTGCGTGGAGCAACTTGAAGATTCGCCTCGACGAATGGCGTAACAAGGACGGCGCCGCTCGTGTCGACGAGCTGAACGCTGCGAAAAAGCGTGCCGACAAACGCCGTGCGAAACGCGAAGGCGAGCCGCAAACAATTCCACCGACCATCTCGGTTGGTGAAGTCGAAGCGAAGGCGGCTGCCGCGGCCGCCGGTCGGTCTGCACCGTTGTTTGAAGAAGAGCCGTCGATACCGACCATCGAGTCGAAAGACAACCCGTACGAAACCGTCAAGGTCGAGGAGCCGCCGGAGTTCGAAGAAATTTTTGCGAAGAATAAAGCATCGAAACGCAAGCCTCCCGTCGCAGACGATGAGGAACAGAGCGTGGATGAGCGGCCTTCGTCGAAACAAAACTTTGACGATTACAAACTGCCGACCTCGGACATGCTCAACCCGCCGCAGGCGCGCATTCAGCATGACGAGGAAGAGTTGCGCTCCATCGCAAAGGACCTCGCCGTAAAGACCGCTGAGTTCAACGTCGGCGGCCACGTCGTCAATATTCTAAAGGGCCCGATCGTGACGACATACGAGTTCAAACCCGACGCCGGCGTCAAATACTCGCGCGTCACGGGCCTTGTCGATGACCTTTGTCTTGCTCTAAAGGCCGAGTCGATACGCATCGACCGCATTCCGGGTAAAGCGTACGTTGGTATCGAGGTGCCGAACAAAAAACGCGAGACGATCTTCTTGCGTGAGGGCATCGAGTCGCCTAAATTCGAGGAGTCGAAGGGATTGCTAACGCTAGCGCTCGGTAAGACCATAGACGGCGTCAATTACATTGCCGATCTCGCAAAGATGCCGCATTTGCTGATCGCGGGTGCGACCGGCGCGGGCAAATCCGTCGGCGTCAACACGCTCGTGATGTCGATACTTTACAAGGCACGGCCCGATCAGGTGAAGTTCATCATGGTCGACCCAAAGCGGCTCGAGCTTGGGCTTTACGCCAACATCCCGCATCTCGCGACGCCGATAATTACCGACCCGAAACGCGCCGCGATCTCGCTCAAATGGGCCGTCACCGAGATGGAACGCCGTTACAAGGACCTCGCCGGTTTTGGCGTGCGCAACATCGACGGTTACAACACTGAGATCACGCGTCGCAATTCGCTCGAGATGTGGGACGACAGTGGCGAGCCGCATCGCATCTTGCCATACATCGTCATCATCATCGACGAACTCGCCGATCTGATGATGGTGTCGGGCAAAGACGTCGAAGAGTCGATCACTCGTCTCGCGCAGATGGCGCGTGCCGTTGGCATCCACCTCGTGCTCGCGACGCAGCGGCCGTCGGTTGATGTCATCACCGGTTTGATCAAGGCGAATTTTCCGGCGCGGATCTCTTTCCGTGTGTCCTCAAAGGTTGATTCACGAACGATCATCGACTCAAATGGCGCCGAGAGCTTGCTCGGCGCGGGCGATATGTTGTTTTTGCCGCCCGGCAACTCAAACGTTACGCGGGTGCACGGCGCGTTCGTCAACGAAGCCGAGATCAAAAAGGTCGTCGATTTTATCAAGGCGCAGGGCAAACCCGAATACGATCAGACGATCACCGTCTCGCCCGAGGAACTCGACGACGGCGGCGAGCTGCCGGGCCGTCGCGATCCGTTGTTTAATGACGCGCTTCGCTCGGTCGTGCATGCAAAACGCGCTTCGACATCGCTGCTGCAACGCCACCTACGCATCGGCTACGGTCGCGCCGCCGCGATCCTCGACGCGATGGTCCGCGAAGGCTATATCGGCGAAATGGACGGCTCGACCCGCGCCCGAGCGATACTCGCGAAAGCGTACGAAGACCTGCAGGACATCGAGGAAATGCAGAATGAACAATAGCTTTTAAGGCAAAAGTAAAAAGTAAAAAGGCAAAGTAACAAAGTTTGGATGTTCTTTGCGGTCTTTGCGTCTTTGCGTTAAAATTTCCCGTGCCGCAGGCACATTGAAAATTAGCCCGATGCGGTAGCGTCGCGGTTGAAAAAATAAGGTTTCGGCCTGATAGTGCCGTCGGCACATTGAAAATTAGCCCGATGCGTTAGCGTCGGGTCTGAGCAAAAAAATCAAATCCCACACCGCAGGTGTGATGCCGCCCCGATATGTCCCAAACGCATCTCAGCCTCCACACGCATATAATTTTTCACACACGAGACAACCGCGCGAGCATCAACGACGAATGGCGAACGAACCTTCACGCCTATCTCGGCGGCTGCCTGAAAACCGCGGGCTGTATTCCCGAGGCAGTCGGCGGCACAAACGA
>JBJXFZ010000028.1:0-4849 GCA_046154245.1 Pyrinomonadaceae bacterium | reverse complement strand
ACCTTTTACCTTTTCAAGAGCAGCAAACGCGAACGAGGCGATCAGCCTCGTGCGTGCGGACGGAAAGTTTATCGCGGGCGGAACGAATCTCGTTGATCTGATGAAAGAGGGCGTCGAGCAGCCTTCGCAACTCGTCGATATTCAGCGTATTCCGCTGGCAGCGATACAAAAGACCAGATCGGGCGGAGTTTCGCTCGGCGCCTTGGCGAAGAACACCGAAACGGCAAATCATCCGCTGATCCGTTCGCAATATCCACTATTGACCCAGGCGATCCTTGCCGGCGCGTCGCCGCAAATTCGGAATATGGCGACCAATGGCGGAAACCTCCTGCAGAGAACTCGTTGCGCTTACTTTTACGATGTCGCGATGCCGTGCAATAAACGCGAACCCGGCTCCGGTTGCGGCGCATTTGAGGGGTTAAATAAAAATCACGCGATTCTCGGTTGGTCAGAATCGTGCGTTGCGACTTTTCCGAGCGATATGTGCGTAGCGCTTGCCGCGCTGAATGCAAAAGTGAACGTATTGGGTAAAGACGGTAAGGAGCGTCTGCTCGATTTCGCTGATTTTCACCGCTTGCCTGAAACGGACGCAACTAAAGACACGAACCTGCCGCAGGGCGATCTGATCGTCTCGATCGAATTACCAAAAGCCGTCCCGACAAGATCTCATTACGTAAAAGTGCGAAATCGCGCGAGTTACGCTTTTGCCCTCGTGTCGGTCGCCGTAATTTTTGAATCTAAGGGTGATACGCTCGCCAACCCTCGGATAGCTCTGGGCGGCGTTGCGCATAAACCGTGGCGCTGCGTCGAGGCCGAAGCGTTCCTGAACGGCAAAACTGCAACGGACGAAAATTTCAAACAGACCGCCGAACTTGCGTTGAAAGACGCAAAACCACTCTCGCAGAACGCCTACAAAATTACCTTGGCAAAACGAGCGATCATTCGGGCGTTGAGAACGGCAAACGGAAAATAGACATATGGCAGACGATGTAAAAAACGCACCAAACCGGGTTGACGGCGTGGCAAAGGTAACCGGCAAGGCGAGATATATCGCCGAGTTTAAGTTTGCGAATTTGGCTCACGCGTATTTGGTGCAAAGCACGATTGCGAAAGGAAAAATTGTATCCCTCGACACCTCCGAAGCAGAAAAACAAAAGGGCGTTATCAAAGTCTTCACGCATGCAAACTCTCCAAAAGATCTCAAAGGCTTTGAGACTGACGAAGAATTTGGTGAAAAATCGACGCCATTTACGCCGTTACGTTCCGGCACAATTTTGTTCAACGGACAGCCGATCGCAGTTGTCGTGGCGGAGACGTTTGAGCAGGCTCGATATGCTGCTTCGCTCGTCAAGGTAACTTATGACAAACAAACGCCTTCCACCGATTTACGCAAGATTTTGGATAAAGCGTACGGGCGAACTCGACCAGTTCGTGGAAATCCGGCTGTGGCGTTTGCAAAATCTGATGCAAAAGTTGAAGCCGAATATACGATTCCGATTGAGCATCACAACGCGATGGAAGCGCACGCTTCAATTGCAAGTTGGGATAATGGCAAGCTGACGATTTATGACAAAACTCAAGGTGTACAAGGCGTTCGTAATTTTCTTGCGGGAATTTTCAGGATTCCCAAGGAAGATGTAACGGTGCTTGCGCCCTTTGTCGGCGGAGCTTTCGGGGCAGCATTGCGTCCAACGCCAAACACATTTTTGTCTGCAATGGTTGCTCGGGAGGTAAAGCGTCCGGTGAAGTTAGTGTATTCTCGACGCCAACTTTCGACCGCTCACGGCTATCGTCCGTATTCGATCCAAAACATTAAGATCGGGGCCGAAAAAAGTGGAAAGTTAACTTCTATCATTCACTCAGCCGTTACAAACACCTCTTCGCACGAAGATTTTAGCGAGGATTTAGTCGGAGTTTCTCGACGTTTGTATGCTTGCCCAAATGTCCAAACCGACGAAAAAGTTGCTAAAACCGACATGCAAACGCCGCTTTGGATGCGGGCTCCGGGAACAGTTTCCGGCATGTTTGCACTTGAAAGTGCTCTAGACGAATTGAGCTATAAACTAAAAATCGATCCGCTCGAATTGCGCCTCATCAACTACGCTGAAACCGATCCCGATAACGGCAAACCATTTTCTAGTAAAGAGTTACGCAAATGCTATTTGGAAGCCGCCAAAAGATTCGGTTGGGAAAAACGCAAGCCCGAACCGCGTTCGACCAAAGAAGGGAATTGGCTTATCGGCTCTGGAATGGCGACCGGAACTTGGCCGGCATTTCTCGCACCTTCGTCGGCTCGTGTAACGTTGAAAGGGGACGGTACTGCCTTGATCGAAAGCGGCACAACTGACATAGGACCAGGAACTTACACGACAATTTCGATTATCGGGGCCAAAACTCTAGGCTTGCCAATCGAAAAGGTGAAATTCGTTCTCGGCGACAGTAATTTGCCCGCGGCGCCTGCTCAAGGCGGTTCGTTAACCACTGCAAGCGTGGGAACCGCTGTGCAGGAATGCGCGCAGATATTATTGAAGAAACTCTTCGTGTTGGCGAACTTTTCAGACCCAGTTTTCGAGAATGTAAAGATCGAAAACGGAAAGTTTGTTGGAAAAGATAAGACAATCAGTTTCGTGGAAATTCTAAAGGCAGGCAATAGCAGTCAATTGTCAGAAACTCATACAACCAATCCGAATTATGGTGAACGCGGAAAATACTCCACGGCCTCGCACGGAGCCCAGTTTGTCGAGGTTAAGGTCGATGAAGATCTCGGAATTATAAAGGTTACGCGGGTCGTCGAAATAACCGCAGCGGGCAAGATCATTAATCCAAAAGGGGCAAAATCTCAGGAGATCGGCGGTGTCGTGTGGGGAATTGGCATGGCTTTGACCGAAGAAACGCAGGTTGACCACCGCTTCGGACGCATTATGAACCCCAATTTTGCGGGCTATTACATTCCGGCCCACGCAGATGTCCTAAACGTCGATACGGGGTTTGTGGAGGAGATCGATACGATCGTTAACCCTCTTGGCGTGAAAGGCCTTGGTGAACTGGGAATGGTGGGCGTTCCGGCCGCGGTCGCGAACGCCGTTTACCATGCAACCGGTCGGAGATTCAGGGATCTGCCGATCACCCCGGACAAGATCATCGCGTAAATGCGCGAAAAACGTGCGTTCGCGCGCTTGCAACTTGATTTTTACTTCGGTAATATTGAAAATTTGCTATTTGGCTCTAAGTGCCGACCATAGCAATAGAAAACGGGTTAAGCATGGGTGGTCGAGCGGTCAAAGGCAACGGGCTGTAAACCCGTCGGGTTAATTCCCTACGTAGGTTCAAATCCTACCCCATGCACCAGCACGATTTTGGATTTGTGATTTTGGATTTTCGATTGAGCGACGCTTTATTCTTTGATCCAAAATCGCCAATCCAAAATCTAAAATCAGGTTTGCGGGAGTAGCTCAGTTGGTAGAGCGTCAGCCTTCCAAGCTGAATGTCGCGAGTTCGAGCCTCGTCTCCCGCTCCATTTAGTTGTTTGCAAGGCGTGAATTTTGCGGAACCGGCCCAAGTAGCTCAGGGGTAGAGCGCATCCTTGGTAAGGATGAGGTCGCGGGTTCAAATCCCGCCTTGGGCTCCAGTTTATTTGATTATTTGAGAGGACAAGAAAGAGATGAGCAAGGAAAAGTTTGATCGGAGTAAGCCTCACGTGAATATCGGAACTATCGGGCACGTGGATCATGGGAAGACGACGTTAACGGCGGCGATCACGAAGGTGATGTCGAAGCACAATCCGAAGATGGAAGTGCGAGCGTTTGACTCGATCGACAACGCACCTGAAGAAAAGGCACGCGGTATAACGATCGCGACGGCGCACGTTGAGTACGAGACGGCGAACCGGCATTACGCACACGTCGACTGTCCTGGTCACGCCGACTATGTAAAGAACATGATCACGGGAGCTGCCCAGATGGACGGAGCGATCCTTGTGGTTGCTGCTACGGACGGCCCGATGCCGCAGACACGCGAGCACATTCTGCTTGCTCGTCAGGTTGGCGTGCCGTCGATGGTCGTGTTCATGAACAAGGTCGATGCGGTTGATGACGCTGAGCTGCTTGAGCTTGTGGAGATGGAGATTCGCGAGCTACTGAGTTCTTATGAGTTTCCAGGCGACGACATTCCTGTGATTCAAGGCTCTGCACTGAAAGCACTCGAAGGCGACGCCGCATGGGAGCCGAAGATCGACGAGCTGATGCAGGCGGTTGATGACTACATCCCGACGCCCGCACGCGAGATGGACAAGCCGTTCTTGATGCCTGTCGAGGATATCTTTACGATCCAGGGTCGCGGCACGGTCGCAACCGGAAGGATCGAGCGTGGACAGATCAACGTCAACGAGCCGGTCGAGATCGTCGGTATCAAAGATACAAAGACATCGGTGGTGACGGGCGTCGAGATGTTCAAGAAGCTGCTCGACTCGGGCATGGCAGGCGATAATGTCGGCTTGCTTCTGCGTGGTGTTGAAAGAAAGGAAATTGAACGCGGACAGGTCATCGCCAAACCGGGCTCGATCACGCCGCACACTAAGTTCAAGGCCGAGGCATACGTGCTCACCAAAGAAGAAGGCGGCCGACACACGCCGTTCTTCACCGGCTACCGTCCGCAGTTCTACTTTAGAACAACCGACGTGACCGGCGTGGCACACCTGCCGACAGGCGTCGAAATGGTAATGCCGGGCGACAACATCCAGATGGAGATCGAGCTGATCGCTCCGATCGCTATGGAAAAAGGCCTCCGCTTTGCAATCAGAGAGGGCGGTCGTACAGTCGGCGCCGGCACCGTCGCCGAGGTCGTGGAGTAA
>JBJXFZ010000012.1:0-27010 GCA_046154245.1 Pyrinomonadaceae bacterium | reverse complement strand
TTCCGTCGAAAAAAGATTTCGCACCGGGCGACGTTGCCGAACTGCTCGTGATCGCGCCGTTCACGCCGGCCGAGGGCGTTCTGACGCTGCGACGTGATGGAATTGTCAAAACCGAGCGTTTCACGATGAAGGACTCATCGATCACGTTAAAGATTCCCCTTGAAGAAAAGTATCTGCCGAACATCACGGCTCAGGTCGATCTGGTAGGTGCGACTGAACGGAACGCGGACGCCCTCGTCCGCAATGAGGGCGAAGCCCGAAGAAAAGATGCGGACGGGGGCGTCCGCGTTCCATTGCGTCCGGCGTTTGCGAGCGGCAATATCAATCTCGCGATCTCGACCGCGTCTCGCAAGCTTACCGTCACTGCCGATCCGGTAGACAAAACCCTCGCTCCCGGTGGCGAGACAAAGGTCAATGTTGCGGTAACTGACTATCGCGGCGAACCGGTCGCGAACAGCGAAGTCGCGGTCGTCGTCGTCGACGAGAGCGTGCTCGCGCTGTCGCGTTACGTCATCGGCGATCCGGCCGACACGTTTTACACCGCTCGCGGTACAGGCGTGGCTGACTATCATTCGCGTAAGGATATTTTACTCGCGAATCCCGATGACGTTAAGAAACAGCCACCGCCGGCCCCGGCTCCTCTTGAGATTGTTTCGGAAATGTCCGTGGGCGCCGCCAGAGCCGGAAATCGGCCGATGGCGAAAGCAGCTGCACCGGGCAGGAATGACCGACGCCAGGAAAACCGTCTTGCGATGGATGCCGAGGAGGGAGATCAAGGTCAGAGCCCGGATACGCCGATTGCTTTACGTCAGAACTTCAACGCACTTGCGTTATGGTCGCCGACGGTTAGGACCGATGGAAACGGCCGCGCGGTGCTGAATATCAAGCTGCCGGACAACCTGACGCGTTACCGCATCACGGCTGTGTCGGTCGATACGGGCAAGCGGTTCGGCAAGACCGAATCGAACATCACTGCCAAACAGCCGCTGATGGTTCGCCCCTCGGCGCCGAGGTTTATGAACTTTGGCGATAGGGTCGAGTTGCCTGTCGTTGTGCAAAATCAGACCGACAAGGATATGGCGGTTGATGTTGCGATTAGAGCGACGAACGCCTCGATTGCGGAATTCGGAATGCGGAATTCGGAATCAAATCCCAAATCCGAAATCCCAACTCCGAATTCGGCAGGTAAACGTGTTGTCGTAAAAGCCAACGACCGTGCTGAGGTGCGCTTTCCGGTCTCGACTGTAAAGGCCGGAACGGCGAGATTTCAGATCGCCGTGAATTCGGGTAACTACTCGGACGCGGCTGAGATAAGTTTGCCGGTTTGGACGCCGGCGACGACCGAGGCATTTGCGACATACGGGACGACCGACCAGAACGGTGCCATCATTCAGCCGGTTCAGACGCCGGGTGACGTATATCCGCAATTTGGCGGTCTTGAGGTCACAACAAGCTCGACGCAGCTTCAGGAGCTGACCGACGCGTTTATTTACCTCGCGAAGTATCCGTACGCATGTTCGGAGCAGATCTCGTCGCGGATGATCTCGACGGCCGCGCTCAGAGACGTGCTGACCGCTTTCAAAGCCAAAGAGGTGCCGACCGCCGACGAGTTGGCGAAGCAGTTCGCACGCGACATCGAGGTGTTGCAGTCGCGCCAGCGTGACGACGGCAGCTTTGGTTTGTGGAAGCGCGACCGCGAACGTTACGAATATCCGTTCCTAACCATTCACGTCGCTCATGCGCTCGCTCTCGCAAAGGCGAAAGGCTACAAGGTGCCGGACTCGATGCTCGATAAGACTAAGCCTTACTTGAAAGATGTCGAAAAACATTTCGACCAATGGCATCGACAGTCGCAGCAGGTTCGTTGGACGATCTCCGCCTATGCGCTTTATATCCGCGACGTGATGGGCGACAAAGACGCGGCGAAAGCGAAGAGGCTGCTTGCTGAAGCTACCATCGAGAAGATGCCATTCGAGGCTTTGGGCTGGATACTGTCAGTGCTCGCAAACGACGCAAATTCGCAGACCGAGGTCGCAGCAATACTGCATTTCCTAAACAATCGCACGACCGAGACTGCCTCGACTGCAAACTTTGTCACCGACTACGGCGATGGTAAGTGGCTGATCATGTACTCAAACCGCCGGGCCGACGGCGTTCTGCTCGAAGCGATGATAAAGGCCGATGCCAAGAACGATCTCATTCCAAAGCTCGTTCGCGGTTTGCTGGCACATCGCACAAGAGGGCATTGGGGTTCGACGCAGGAGAACGTCTTTATCCTGCTGGCGCTCGACAAATACTTCAACGCGTTTGAAAAAGTGACGCCCGACTTCGTTGCACGAGTCTGGCTCGGCAACACGTATGCAGGCGAGCAGGTCTTCAAGGGTCGCAGCGTCGATTCGAATCAGCTCGATATTCCTATGTCGTATCTTACGGAGCAAGGCGGCACGTCGAACCTGTTTATCGACCGTCAAGGCGCGGGACGTTTGTATTACCGCATCGGCATGAAATACGCGCCGCGAAATCTTAAACTTGAACCCGCGGATTACGGCTTTACGGTTTTGCGCAAATACGAGGCGGTCGATGACAAGGACGACGTCAAACAGAACGCCGACGGATCGTGGACGATCAAATCAGGAGCTCGAGTTCGAGTGCGCCTCACGATGGTCGCGCAGGCGCGGCGTTATCACGTCGCACTCGTCGATCAGCTTCCAGCCGGGCTCGAGATCCTAAATCCTGGACTTGCGACGACCGAGGCAATTCCGGGCGACACGGGCGGCAACACGAGTGTGATGGAAGTCGGCAGCCGATCTTACGGACGTAACTATTACTGGTGGCGGCAATATTGGTTCGAGCATCAGAACTTCCGCGACGAGCGTGCCGAGGCCTTCGCGTCGTTGCTCTGGGAAGGCGTTTACAATTATACCTACGTCACGCGTGCTACAACGCCCGGTCAGTTCGTCGTCCCGCCAGCCAAGGCCGAGGAGATGTATGCCCCCGAGACCTTCGGCCGCACGGGTACGGATTTTGTGAAAGTCGAGTAGATCTTCAAGGTAAAACGACGAGGCGGGGAGTTCGCGGCGAATCTATTGGCTAAAAAACACTCGACCATCCAAAAAATTTGATGGCAAATAGAAGGAGAACGATTGCGTTCAGAAATAAACCTAAAACAGCAATTGTCCGATGGTTCTCTGTACGAACAAGACTGACAATAGACAGCACCACGCCCGTGCAAGCCGCGACCAGAATACAAAAGACATAAACAAAGAAAACCAGAGAAGTGAGGAGTGCAATCAACATATTCTGGTTGAGTAGGCGAATGATTGCTGGTGTCCTGTAAGCCAAAGCTGCCACGATAATGGTTAAGCCAATGATAATTCCGATCCGCAGTGAAGCGGCCGCACAGGACGATGGTTTAAGCCGAGGTAACTTCATTATTCGGTAACAAGATCATAAACAATAAAGCCCGAAACCTCTACTGGCTGGCCTGAAAGCAGCAGGCGTTGAATCGCCGGCGGCTCTTATGCCGTTCAACGAGTCGTCTTTGATAGACTTAGACACATGCAGCGAGGTTTTATTGCGTTATTTCTATTCATATTCTGTTCGATTTCTTTTGCACAGAGCGATCTTCAGCGGCTGATCGACAGCCAGAAGGCGCTCGACATAATGACGGAGAACAAAGGAGCGAGGGCCGCATTTTTAGAGTATTTGGCAAGCGATGGCGTCGTTTTTAAGCCGCAGGCCGTCAATGGCCTTGAATTTTGGACAAAGCAGCCTGGGAAATCGGTTGAACAACACCGACGTTCCGTGACGATCGGCGACATTTCTGCAAATGGGCTGATCGGTTACGCGACGGGCAGTTGGGAACTCAATCCGAATGGCAAGCGCGACTCGGCGACAAAATTCGGGCAATACGTGACGATCTGGGAAAAGAAGCGCGATAGTCGTTTTCGCGCCGTTCTAAGCATCGACATCACGCACAGTGAGATCACCGAGACGCGATCCAAACACGTCGTAGCCGCGGACGATAAACGCGATTCGAATAAACGCGGCTGGTCGGTCGCCGACGCGTCGATGAATTTTCAGCGTGTTGCCATGAGCGAAGATGCTTTGAGCGGTGCGTACGACAAGTTTATCGGCGAAGATGCCCGCATTCTGCTCGACGGTTTGCCGCCGCTCACTGGGCGCAAAGCGATCGTCTCTGAAGCCCGGCGTTACAGGTCGGTTCTGTTTCCGAACAAGGTTATCTCCTTTCAAACCGCAGATATTGCCTATATGTGGAATCCGTGCTCATACACCACGAGCGAAGGCATTGAGGCAGGCAATTGCCTGCAGGTTTGGAAGCTTCGTAACAAAAAATGGTGGATCGTACTTGGCGTATTCGCCTCAGTTACGGATGAGACTCGGCCGGTGCTCAAAGGTAAAAAGTGAAAAGGTGGAAAAAGTTTAAAGCTAAGGGCGACACTTTTGCACTTTTGTCCTTTTCCTCTCTTTCACTTTTTCGATTTCGTGTAAGATAAAGAGTCGTGTTAAGACCCGTATCCGTGAAAAACAGCCACTCAAAAGTCATTGAAATTTTGCGCATCGAAGCAGATTCGATCAAGAACGCCGCGACAAATCTTGATGCCGCGAGTGTCGAAACGTCTCTTGAGATCCTTGCCGCGTGCGCTGGAAAAGTTGTAGTCACCGGCGTCGGCAAGTCCGGCGTGATCGCGCAAAAGATCGCGCAGACACTGACGAGTACCGGCACGATGGCGATCTTTTTACAGCCATCTGACGCGCTGCACGGCGGCCTTGGCGTTGTCGCGCGCGAAGATGTCGTCATCGCCCTGAGTAACTCGGGCGAGACGGATGAACTGCTCGCGATCCTGCCGTCGATAAGGGCGAGAGGTTGTCGCGTGATCTCGATCGTCGGCAATACGGACTCGACCCTCGCGGCCCAATCCGACGCGTTGCTCGATGCGAGCGTCGATCGAGAAGCGTGTCCGCTCAATCTCGCACCGACTGCATCAACGACTGTCGCTCTTGCCGTTGGTGACGCACTTGCGATGACGTTGATGGAGATGAAAGGTCTGACACAAACCGATTTCGCCCTCAATCATCCGGCTGGAAGGCTTGGCAAGAGACTTACGCTGTCGGTTCGCGATCTGATGCATGAGAGTCCAAACGTCTCGACGGAGGCAAACTGGCTCGATGTCGTAAAAGCAATTTCAAAAAGTGCGCTTGGCGCCGTAAACGTCGTCGATCAGGATTCGAAACTGCGCGGTATTGTGACCGACGGCGATCTTCGACGGACTATCGAGCGGACAGCGCCTGACTCGCTATCGTCGATCACGGCCGAATCGATGATGACGGCCTCACCCGTAACAGCATCGCCTGACATGCTCGCCTTCGACGCGTTGAAGCTTATGGAAGAGCGCCCCTCACAGATCTCCGTTTTGCCCGTCGTTGATGTTGACGGAAATTGCGTCGGCCTGCTGCGACTGCACGACATTGTAAGAAGCGGGTTGTAACCTGTTCGGCGAACATCTCTCGCTGATAATTTTGCATCTGACCAGACACCCAAATCGCTCTGACAAGAAGAGGAAATATGATTAAACGCAGATTTTTACTTGTGATTGGCCTGTTAGTTTTAGCCACGAGCGCCTCAGCCCAAAAGGCCGAGGTCACGGTTAGCCTGAACGAACCGTTCTTTGACGCGCTGCTCGACTCGATCTACCAAAATTTCGACGCGCCACAGTTTCCGATCTCTAATTCAGGCGGTTCGGCGAGCTGTAGCGAGACGGTAAAAATTCTGCGCGAGGGCAGCGGAGCCCGCACATCGGTACGATTTCGAGAAGGTAAGATCCACGTTCCGCTTGCATTCTCGGGCAACTACGCACCTCCGTTTGTTGGCTGTGTAGATTTTGCCGGCTGGGCCGAGACGAACATCGACCTCGAATTCGATCGTGAGAATCAACGTCTCATCGGCCGGGCCAAGGTGCTGAATGTAAATCTAAACGGCTCGGGCGGATACGGCGGCGGCATGATCGCAAAGATGATCCAGTCGTCGCTTGACAAAAAACTTAATCCGATCGACCTCATACGGCTCGATAAGCTCTCCGCCAGTGTGCCGATACAAAACTCGGGCAGCTTGCGTCTTCAGGCCTCGTCAGTGCGCACCGAGATTACAAACGGCGCGGTCAACATCGTCGTGGCGTATCAATTCGGCAAGGGCAATTAGTTGAGTATCGATAAATAAGCCTTCCAGACGCCGACTTCGCCTGCATATTGCCGAGCCATGAAAGTAACGATCTGACGTATGTGATTGAGATCGTGGACGACCCAGGTCGCGAGTAGCTGCGAGAGAGCGACTTCGCCGAGTTCGGGATGCATGCCTTTCAAAGCCAACTGTTCATCGCTCAACTGCCAGCGTGCGAGCTGCTCGAGGTTCGCGTTTCTCAAGTGGGCGAATTCGGTTAAAAGGTCGTTAAGAGATTTGCCCTGCGAGCGTTTGAATTGAGCCAGCCGGTCAAAAGGCACGAATGTGCGATCGTCCGCCTGTGCCAAGATCAGCTCCGCCCGTGGGATCCAGTCGGTCTCTTCGCCGTGGATCAGGTGGCCGATAACGTCGTAGGGCGACCAGTCATCTTCATTGCCGTCGCCGGCCGTCCATTCGTCCGATAGGTCGGCAAGCATTCGCGCCAGTGTGTACGGGGTTTGCCGCAGTATTTCCGCCGCACGGTCGAGTTCGAATTCCATAACTTCGCAAATTATACATCGTCTTTGCTAGAATCAGTCTCGCTTGTATGAAAACACCTCTCGTCGCAATCATCGGCAGGCCAAATGTCGGCAAATCGACCCTGTTCAATCGCCTGACAGGGAGCCGCAAGGCGATAGTCGGCGACGAGCCGGGTATCACGCGTGACCGTATGTTCGGCGAGGTAGATTGGAAAGCACGCACATTCAGGCTCGTTGATACGGGCGGCATTGTGCCGGATGACGAGGCCATTATCCCGGCGAATATTTTCAAACAGGCCTCGAATGCGATTACCGAGGCGGCGGCGATAATCTGGGTCCTCGATTCACGTGCTGGCGTTACTCCGCTTGATGAAGAACTCGGGGTTCTGCTGCGAAACACCGGTAAACCCGTCATCATCGCCGCGAATAAGGTTGAGTCAAAAACCGTAGAAAACGAGGCCGGCGAGTTTTACCAGTTTGGCTTTGAGATGTCGCCGATCTCATCCGAGCATGGAACAGGCATTGGCGATCTGCTGGATATGGTCTTTGACCATCTCGAGTTTGAAGATGAGCAGGAGGAGGAAAAATCCAGTGAGATCAAGCTTGCGATCATCGGTCGTCCGAACGTCGGCAAGTCGTCGCTACTTAACAAGATCCTTGGCGAAGAGCGTGTGATCGTTTCGCCGATCGCGGGCACAACCCGTGACGCGATCGACACGCACCTTACCGTTGACGATCAAAAATATCTTCTGATCGACACCGCCGGGATACGGCGCAAGGGTAAAACGACCGAGATGGCGGAGAAGTTGTCCGTCATCATGGCCCGAAAGGCGCTCGAGCGCGCCGATGTCGCGATTCTCGTCATCGACGCCGTGGAGGGCGTAACAAACCTTGACGCAAACATCGCCGGCTATGCTCTAGATAGCGGCTGCTCGATCATCATCGCGGTCAATAAGTGGGACGCTCTCGAAGAAAAAGAGACAAACACGATCTACGAATTTGAGCGCACGCTGCGCATGGCGATGAAGTTTCTCGATTGGGCGCCCATCGTCACGATCTCCGCACTAACCGGGCAACGCGTTACCAAAATCCTGCCGCTCGTCGCCAAGGCTCACGCCGCTCGCGGACAGCGGATACAGACATCGCGGCTCAATCGCTTTTTCGAAGACATGATCTCGCAGCCAAAGGGCGGCAGTGCACCGGCGCCGGTCAAGGGCGGGTTTTCACGCCTAAAAGTTCAGTTTGTTTCTCAGGGCGGTACGTCACCGCCGCTGTTTATCTTGTTTACCTCGGGCGGCGGCAAGGCAGGCCTGCATTTTTCGTATCTGCGATATGTAGAGAACAGGCTTCGTGAGGAATTCGATTTTTTTGCGACGCCGATACGTCTCGTCGAGCGACATAAAGAGAGAAGATCGGGTGTAAATGCGCCGAAAAAGAAAAGTGCGAAGAAGACTTGAACGACGTCTGTCGCGGCTGATTTATTCCTGTCTTTGGGTTAAGATTTATTCGAAATGGAAGTTGGTTTGTTACTAATCAGGATTTTGCTCGCAGGCATTTTTGCGCTCGCCGGCATCGCAAAGTTTCTTGATCTCAAAGGTTCACGAAAGGCGTTCATGGACTTTGGCATTCCGCAGGGTCTTGCGATGCCGGGTGCGATAGCTCTGTCGATTGTCGAAATTGTGATCGCCGGGTTGTTTCTCTCGATCGAAACTTCCTGGTACGCGGCGATCGGGGCGTCGTTTTTGCTGCTGCTGTTTATTATTCAGATGATTTATCAAATGGCACGCGGCAATGCGCCGGATTGTCATTGTTTTGGGCAGATCCACAGCGAGCCGGTTAGCACCACCAGCGTCGTCCGAAATATTATTTTTGCCGTTCCGGCGATTCTCCTTGTTGTTCGAGGCGAGAACAACCAAGGCTACAGTTTGCTTGATCCGCGTGTCGATCTTATTCAGCTTGTGTTCGGCACAATTGTTGTCGCGTTGCTTTTCGCCGCGATCTTTACTCTGCGTAAGATCTCGAATCAGCAAACCGAGATCATGCGGCGCATTGAATTGATGGAACTGGTTGCTCGCGACGGCGCGCACGTTGAGCGTGACGATGTCGTCAGCCCGCACGATGGGCTGCCTATTGGCGCAGTTGTTACTGACTTTGAACTTCCTGGCGTTGACGGCAAGGTGGTTTCGCTCTCGGATCTCAGGTTTTCAGGCAAGCCTGTGCTGTTCTTTTACGTAAGTCCGTCGTGCTCGCCGTGCCGAGCCCTTGTTCCCGAGTTTGAAACCTGGCAGCGAGAGCTCGGAGATAAACTGCAGATCGTGTTCCTAAGTAGCGGTTCGCCTGACGAGAATATCGAAAAGTTCGGCGGCGAAAGCGAGAAGACGATTCTATTGCAGAAACACCGTGAGGTCGCCGATCTTCTAAAGGCTCAATGGACGCCGACCGCTGTCTTAGTGAACGCAAACGGCCGAATCGCAAGCCATGCCGCCGCGGGCGATAGCGCGATTCGCGAACTCGTCGAGTCGATCGCGGATGAGGACCTATCGAGCGAATTCGCGCACTTTGTTCCGTCCCATAACGGTCACACGCACGCGCGAACAGATAAGATCGGATCCACGGTCCCCGAGATTTCGGTCGCTGATGTTGGCGGCCGCCAGATCACATCTGAGTTTTTCAAAGGCAGGCCAACGCTTGTGACATTTTGGAGCACCGGTTGTCCGCACTGCACGAATATGCTCGAGAGCTTGCGCGAATGGGACGCTGAGAAGGGAGCCGACGCGCCGAACTTGATATTGTTCTCAGACGATGAGAGCGAAAACTTTGGCCTCGACTCGCCTGTTGTTTACGATCCCGGACATAAGACCGCAAGCGACTTTGGCATGTTCGGCACGCCCTCGGCCGTTCTGATCGACGAGAAGGGAAGATTTGCGACAGAAACCGCCGTCGGAGCACCGGATATCTGGTCGCTGGTAGGGAAACGAAAATAGCCGCCTGAATCAGTAGCCCGCACGTTATTAAGCGCCCCCGCAATGCCCACGGGCGCCTGACTAACTTGTGGGCTATTGGCACTTTCTATGAGCAAGCCTATAAATTGGAAAGTCAGTGCAACTGATGGCAACGCGCGAGCCGGAACGCTGACGACGCGGCGGTCGGTAATCGAGACGCCTGTATTTATGCCTGTCGGAACGCAAGGTTCGGTCAAGGGAATTCGCTTCGAGTGGCTGGAGAATGAAATCGACGCGCAGATCATTCTGGGCAACACCTATCATTTATTCTTGCGGCCGGGCATCGACGCGATCAGACATTTCGGCGGGCTGCATAAATTTACGTCGTGGAAACGGTCGATCTTGACGGACTCGGGCGGTTTCCAGGTATTTTCATTGACCGACCTGCGCAAACTCAACGAGGACGGTGTCGAGTTTCGCTCTCATCTCGACGGCAGCAAGCAGTTTCTTTCGCCCGAGATATCCATGGAGGTTCAGGCGGCGCTCGATTCTGAGATCGTTATGGTCTTTGACGAATGCCCGCCGGGCGACGCCGGTCATGAAGCGACGAGTTCGAGTCTCGAACTCACGGCCCGCTGGGCAGCGAGGTCAAAGGCTCGATTTAACGACGTCAAAACTGATGGCCAGGCTCTTTTCGGCATACTTCAGGGCGCGGGACATCTTGACCTCCGCAAAGAGAGCTTGGACAGAACCGTGGAGATCGGTTTCGACGGCTACGCTATCGGGGGCCTGAGCGTTGGAGAGGAAAAGAGCGTGATGTACGAAGTTCTCGACTATATCGCGCCGCAGATGCCGCAGGATTCGCCGCGATATTTGATGGGCGTGGGTACACCGGAGGATCTGATCGAGGCCGTGAATTCAGGTGTTGATATGTTTGACTGCGTTCTGCCGACCCGAAACGGGCGCACCGGCGGGGCCTTCACGTCTCGGGGCAAACTCAATATTCGCAATGCCAAGTTTACTCTGAGTGATGAGCCACTCGATCCCGATTGTCCCTGCTCGGTGTGCCGACGTTATTCGCTTGGTTATCTGCGTCATTTGTATCAGGCGGGCGAAATGACGGCGGCGATCTTGCTCTCGCATCACAACATAGCGTTTTTTCTGAACACCATGAGAGAGGCTCGAAAGGCGATCATTGCATCTGACTTCCAGCGGTTTCGGGGCGACTTTTTGGAAAAGTTACAAGAGCGCGACGCAAATGACGTTTGATAATGCGTTGGTAAATGTATATCATTTGCTTTTTGTTTTATAAGCGTGAACGCAATGAATACATATCTTTTGTTTTTTCAGGACGCCTCAGGCGGCGGTTCGATACTTAGTTTTGCGATTCCGCTTTTGCTGATGGGCGGTATTTTTTACTTTCTCGTGATCTTGCCGCAGAAGCGTCAAAAACAGCAGCTTGAGGAAATGATCGCGAGCTTAAAGATCAATGATGACGTCGTCACAAACGGCGGGATTATCGGCGTGATCAAGGAAGTTAGAGATACGAGCTTTATTATTCAGAGCGCGGAGAAATCGTTTATCGAGATCGGCAAAAGCGCGGTCGTCGGCAAAAAGCCTTGATAGTAAATCGTGAATTGTGATTTGTGAATAGAGAGATCTTCGATTCACGATTCACGATTCATTATTCACGAAATATATGAAGAACACCGGTTTGTTGATCAGGACGGGCATTATCGTTGCCATAACGCTGATCGGAATTTATCTGGTTTTTGGGCCGCGTCGCACACCGACGGCGGCTGATTTCAGTTGGACAGGAATCAAACAGAACCTATCAGAGAACATTAACCTTGGCCTCGATCTAAAGGGCGGCTCGCACCTGGTGATGCGCGTCAAGACAGAGGAATATCTAAAACGCCTGACCGAGAACAACCAGGCGGCGGCGGTTCTTGCTGTCAAAGACGCAAAGGACGAGAGCGGTGCGCCGCTCGGCATCACGGCCGAAGGCGCTGCGGCGACCGTGGGCGGTGATTATGCGGTCACGCTCAATGTCACAGACCCGTCAAAGGTTCAGTCTGCGATCGACGCGGTAAAGAAGAAAGTCGATTTCTCGGTTTGGACGGAATCGACCAGTGGAAGTTCAGTAACCTGGTCGCTGCCCAAACAACAGCAGGTTATTCTCAGAGAACAGGCCACAGAGCAGGCGCTAAAGATCATCGAGAGCCGCGTCAACGGGTTCGGCCTAAAAGAACCGACATTGCAAAGGCAAGGCTCTTCAGATTCTGGACAGATTTTGTTGCAGATGCCTGGCGTTGAAAACCCCGAACGAATTAAAGATATAATTGCAGGTGAGTCACGCTTAGAATTGAGGAAAATCGTCAGTCCGCCAAATCCTTCACCGGTGCAAACTTACCCGACGAGGGAAGCGGCGTTGGCGACGATCGGCGGGAAAGATTCGGATACGCGCAAGGTTCTGCCATACAGCGAGCGTGACGATTCCACAAAACCGAATCAGAACCCCGCTGACAAAAAGCCGTCGCAATTCGTGGTGGTCGAATCGCCTGCGGTCGTCGATGGCAGCGAACTGCGTGATGCGGCGGCGATTCAGGGACGTGCGGGCGGCAGCGACTTTCAGATCATGTTTTCGTTCAAGCCTGCCGGTGCCGAGAAGTTTGGTGACTGGACCGGAAAGAACATCGGCAACTATATGGCCGTTGTTCTTAATGACGAAGTTAAGTCCGCGGCGTACATCAAATCCCAGATCTTCGATTCGGGCGAAATTAGCGGCCGATTTACAAAGACGGCAGCCGACGACCTTGCGTTGACGCTAAAATCCGGTGCTTTGCCGGCGGCGATCGAGTATCAGGAAGAGCGAACCGTTGGCCCGAGCCTCGGAGCGGATTCTATCCGTTCGGGCGTTGCGGCGTCGATTGGCGGGCTCGTGCTCGTGGTGCTCTTCATGCTTGCCTATTACAAAGGGGCGGGTATCAATGCGGTCATCGCACTCGCGCTGAATATGCTGCTCACGATGGCTGCGTTGATCATCTTTGACTCTACCTTGACGCTGCCGGGGATCGCGGGATTGATCTTAGGCATCGGCATGGCGGTTGACTCAAACGTGTTGATTTTTGAGCGTATCCGCGAGGAATTGCGAGCCGGATTTTCGGTGCCTGAGGCGATCAGCCTCGGTTTTGACCGCGCGTTCGTGACGATCATCGACACGCATATCACGACGATTTTGTCGTCGATGATTCTGTACATGACGGGCTCGGGGCCGATCAAGGGGTTTGCCGTGACGCTGATCCTAGGTCTTCTAATAAATCTTTTCACGGCTGTGTTTGTTTCGCGAACGATCTTTAAGTGGGAATTGCATCTGAAACCGCAACGCGAATCATTGAGCATTTAGTTTTTAGATAAGATGTTTAATCTTTTTACCAATATTAATGTCGAGTGGCTCGGAAAGCGTAAGTTTTTCATCGCCGTCTCTATCACTGTTTTGCTAGGGGGCCTCGCCTCTACCTTTTCTCGTCAGTACACGCCCGGTGGCACCGATGCGTTTAATCTCGGCGTCGATTTTCGAGGCGGGACGATGGTCGTTGCGAAATTCAAGGGCGAACGGCCGAGCGATGACGATATCCGCAGCGCCCTCAACAAGGTAGGCGTGACTGAGCCAGTGATACAGGCTTCAACCGATAAGACGGATGAGGTTTTGATCAAGATCCCGCTCATCGAGAGTACCGAAACGCCTGCCGACAACGCCGCCGTCGCGGCGCAGGTTCAGGTTGGACGACAGACGGTTAAGAGCGCCCTCGACACGTTTGGCAAAGAGGCAGAGGGTGAAGCTAAATTAGAAGATGCGGCAGACGCTGCGTACAAGATCGTCGGAACCGATTCGGTCGGCGCTGTGGCGGGTTCCAAGTTGAGGAATCAGGCCGTGACGGCGACGCTGTTCGGACTCGTCGGCATCTTGCTGTTTATCGCATTCAGATACGACTGGACCTACGCGGCCGGTGCCGTTATTGCGGTGTTTCACGACGTTTTGATCGTGCTGGCGTTCTTCTCGATCTTTCAGTGGGAGATCAATTTGACGGTTATCGCGGCGCTTTTGACAATCGTCGGTTTTTCGGTGAACGACACTATCGTTATCTTTGACCGCGTTCGCGAGAACCTGCTGGCAAACCGTACCGGCAGTTTGTTTACGATCACGAACGAGTCGGTCAATCAAACGATGTCGCGGACGATCATCACCTCTTTTCTCGTGTTGATGTCGGTACTTGCTCTGGTTATCTTCGGCGGCGATGTTTTGCGGAGCTTCTCGCTCGCGCTCCTCGTCGGCGTAATCACGGGAATTTATTCGACAATCGCTATCGCCAGCCCGATCGCCATCTGGTGGCAAAACAAACTTGGCGAAACTCGCGTGAAGATCAAAGAGGTGCTGGCTCCTACAACGGGAGGCGAAAAGCTGGCGTCGTCGTCTCGGCGTTCGGTTACGCGTCGACCCGTAACACGATAACGATCGAAAATTAACGCGATTTGGGCAAAAATCAGTGAGGTTATTCTTGACTTTCGCCGCGTCGCGTTTTAGACTTCATCTCGTTGCTGGTCAATAAATCGCTTTGCTTTACGCGTAAGCTCGAATTGCAGGTTTGGGAGCGGAAAACGTAGGTCGCCGATCTTTCGACCCAGGCGGCTTTTTTTTCCACACAAATTTGAGTTACGCAGTAACAGAGTAAAAGATGTCTCGGAGCAGTTTTTCGGTTCCGTACAGTTACATCTCGAACAGGTTGGTGTAACATCTAAGCAATCATAAAGTCTCGCGGACCCTCGACCTGTAGTTTGGCACCGGAAGGGAGGTATAGAAAATGCTTGATCAATTAGTTGAATCAAAAAACAACTCTGTCGAAAACAGACGACGCAGCCGGTTTTTGCTGGTTACGCTGGCTATTGCTGTAACCGTAATGCTCAGCAGTTGGACCTACAGCCTTTTTGCAAAGGACTTTGGCATGGGTGGCGACGACCTTTCGTTGACCACGCTTGTCGCACCGGTTCCGGTTCCTGACGAAGAGCCGCCGCCTGAGCCTGAGAAGAAACCTGAGCAAAAGCAGCCGGATGTGGACGTCCGTAAGGAGTTAATTCAAAACATCTTTCAAACACCGGTAAAACCGCCTGACACGCTTGCCACAACACGCAATCAGGTCAAGGAAATGCGGCTTGATCGTATTACAAAACTTGGATCGAACGACTCAGATACAGGTGCTCGTGTAGACCCCGGCGCGGCGCGCGTCTCGGACGTTGGTGGAACGGGCGGCCTGTCTATCGGTTCGGGGACCGGTCAGACCGGCGGCGACAGGGAGGAAGAGGCTCCGCC
Source organism: Pyrinomonadaceae bacterium (assembly GCA_046154245.1). Taxonomy (GTDB): domain Bacteria; phylum Acidobacteriota; class Blastocatellia; order Pyrinomonadales; family Pyrinomonadaceae; genus OLB17. Next base: position 11,983 of record JBJXFZ010000012.1, on the reverse strand, counting down.
ACCAAAGGCAACGCCAAAACCGGCTCCGAAAACTGTCTCGGGTGGCGTGCTGAATGGTAAGGCGACAAGCCTGCCAAAACCCTCGTATCCGCCGGCAGCACGTGCGGTTAGAGCGAGCGGTGCGGTTAGCGTTCAGGTTTTGATCAGCGAGTCGGGAAGTGTGATCTCGGCAAACGCGGTTAGCGGACACCCGCTACTCAGAGCCGCGGCCGAGGGCGCCGCTCGCGGTGCACGATTTAGCCCGACGCTGCTCTCCGGTCAGCCGGTAAAGGTTTCGGGTGTGATCACTTATAATTTCGTTCCGTAAACGGAACATTTGAGATTTGCGGGATCCGGCCCTGTGACGGTCGTGTCCCGCAGACTATAAAAATTTCGCAATAAATAAATCTACTTGATTTCTTTGGAGGAAAAATCATGACAATTATAGGCAGCCTGGTCGGAACGGGCTTTTTCTTAATGTTTAGCGAGGGTGCCGTTTCGTTCGGCATTTACGATATCGCGAAGAGTCTGACCATTCCGGGTTGGGGCGTTATCATCACCCTGCTCATCCAGTCGGTGTATCTGATCGCCGTCGGGATTGAACGCTGGCTGACTTACAACAAAGCTAAGGCTCAGTCGCGTCAATACGCGCCGAAAGTCGCACAGGCTTTGAAGAACAGCAATATCGACGAGGCCATCAACATCAGCGACAAGCACAAAGATTCGCACCTTGCTATGGTTGTTTCATCAGGCTTGAAAGAGTTTGCGGCTCACCAGGGCAACACAGACATTTCTGCCGATGAGATGGAGGCCTCAAAGCGTGCTCTCGAGCGTGCCATCGCGGTCAAAACGGCCGAACTAAAGCGCGGTCTCGCAGGTCTCGCGACTGTGGGTTCAACAGCCCCGTTCGTCGGTCTGTTCGGTACGGTTGTCGGTATTATCGGAGCGTTCCAAGCCCTAAAAGCCAACGAATCAGCCGGTATCGGCGCGGTCGGCGGTGCCATCGCAGAAGCCCTCGTTGCAACGGCGTTCGGTATTCTCGTGGCTATTCCCGCGGTTTGGCTGTTCAACTATTTCACCAACAAGGTTACAAGCTTTGGCGTTGAAATGGAGAACTCCGCCTCGGAACTCGTCGATTACTTTATCAAGCAGCGTGGCAAAAGCCTGCGGGGCTAGTAGCCGTTAACTGGCTTCGGCCTTTAATAGGAGATTTATCGCTATGGCAGTACAAGTTGGCGGTACAAGTGAATACAATTCGGAGATCAACGTGACTCCGATGGTTGACGTCATGCTGGTGCTTCTGATCATTTTCATGATCGTCACGCCGCTGCTGCAACAGGGAGTTTCTGTCAATCTTCCGCGTGACATGGCCAGTCCGGATGAGGATCCGGACATTGCCAAGGACACTTCGGTGATCGTGGCCATTCCTGACAACAGCAACTTTTACATCGGCAAAGAGCAGTTTCCTCTCGAGGCGCTTGGTGAGGTTATTAAACGTCGCATGGAAGGCAAAACGCCTGAAAAGCGCATTGTTTACATCAAGAGTGGTGTCGATGTTGATTATGGCCGGGTCGTTTCGGCGATCGAAACTATTCGTAAACAAGACATCGACAAGATCGGCCTTGTTGCGGATAAGAAAAAGGGCGGCGAACAGCCGAAATAGTTTTGATGATGCAGATGCTTTGCAGATTCATGGAAGGATAAAGCTATGGGAATGTCTACAGGCGGTCTCGGCGAAGACGCCAAACCGACTATTAACGTTACACCGTTGATCGATGTGCTGCTGGTTCTGATCATCATCTTTATGGTCATTACGCCGCTAAAACCGAGCCGTTTCGAGGCTAAGATTCCGGCGGAGCCAAAGGAACAGCAGGACGTCAACGTAAAGCCTAATCCGCTTACGCTCGTCGTTGCGATCAACAAGGAAACGAAAGCGATCACGCTCAACAATGAGCCTTTCGGCGACGTTTCTGATACGGAAAAGCTGAACACCAAGTTGGCCGAGATCTTCAGAGAACGCACAAACAACGGTGTGTTTCGTGAAAACAGCAACGAGATCGAAAAGACTATATTTATTAAGTCGCCGAAATCCGTCAGATATGGCGATGTCGTGAAGGTCATCGATGCCGCCAAGTTGGCGGGAGCCTCGCCCATTGGTCTTCAGGTCGACGATCTAACTGATTAATGCTGCGCGGGCGGATCAGTGTATGTTTCCGCCCACGCATTTATGGAGTCAAATGATGAGATCCTCACGAATTGGGGTTTTAGTTTTACTTTCGCTTTTCGTACTTGTCGGTGCGAACTGTTCGTATTACAACCGCGTAATGGCCCGAAAGGACTTGGTTGATGGTTCTAATGCCTATAAGGACCGTAAGTTCCCCCAGGCCGAAAAGCTTTTCAGAGCCGCGGTTGCGCGCGACCCGAAAGGCGAGACTATCGAGGGGCAAACGGCCCAGCTCTTTCTCGCGCGCACTCTTCACTCACAGTACATCGGCGATCGTCAGAACAAGCCCTTGGCAGAGTCGGCAATCGCGGAATATCAGAAGTCGCTCGCACTGAATCAAAACGACCAAAGCTCGTACAAGGCGATCGCGAGTCTCTACGAGAACTTGCAAAAAACGGATGAATGGCTCGATTGGGTAACAAAAAGATCGCAGAACACGGCGATTCCTCCAGAACAGCGGGCTGAAGCTCTGACATCATTGGCCGCGAAGAAAAACTCTTGCGCCAACGACATTAGCGACACCGAAGCCACGAAAAAGAAAACGACCAAAGACGGTAAACCGGCCTACGCTTTTGTAAAACCCGCAAATGCGGAGGATTACGAAAAGATGAAGAAGTGCATCGACGAGGGGATGCAGCTGATTGATCAGGCGATTGCTCTTGAGGTCGAGAAAGTTAAGAACGCAAAGAGCATCGATATCAGGGGACTCAAGGATAACGAGCTGCCGCCGACGCAAGATCTTTTGAAGGTATTCGAGTCAGCCCGTTCTTATAAAATGAGTTTACTGATTCAGTCTATGCGTCTTGCTGAGATGGATGGTCGCACGCCAGATCGGGATCGCTTCAAAACGGAATCCGACGCTGCTAAGGCGAAATTCGTCGAACTCAGCGAAGTGGTCAAAGGTATTCAGAAAGAGATCGATGACCGTACTGCGGCCAAAGAGGCCGAGGCCGGCAAGAACGTCAACGCCAATGCCAGCGCGGCCAACGCGGCAAAATAGAACGACCTAGATTTTTCTTTCCAACACGGCGACGCTCAATTACAATTAAATTGGGCGTCGCTTTTTTTTATCATGATTCGGATCGAGGATGTCATCGACAAGGTTGAGTTCAATCGGCCGGGGGCCGACACAGAATTGATCCGTCGCGCCTATATGTTTTCGGCATTGCATCATAAAGGGCAGACGCGGGCTTCGGGTGAACCGTATCTTGTTCACCCGCTTGAGGTTGCAGAGATACTTGCCGACATGCGGCTCGATGAGGTGAGCGTATCGACTGGCTTGCTTCACGACGTCGTTGAGGACACTCTCGTGGATCTGGACACTATCCGCACTCACTTCGGCGATCAGATTACTCTTCTTGTCGACGGCCTAACAAAGATCGCTAACATCAGCAGTTTGTCCAAAGAAAAACAGCAGGCCGAAAACGTGCGCAAGATGGTGCTTGCAATGACCACCGATGTGCGCGTCGTATTGATCAAGCTTGCCGATCGCCTGCATAACATGCGCACGATGCAGTTTCTCAAACCCGAGAAACGCGAACGTATTTCGCAAGAGACACTCGATATCTATGCACCGATAGCTCATCGACTCGGAATGGGTAAGGTCCGTAGCGAACTTGAGGATCTTTCTTTTCAAAATCTCTATCCTGACGAATACAAACGGCTTGCCAAAGAGGTTGATGTCCGTCGACCTGAGCTCGAGGCGACGCTTGAAAAGATAAAAGCGACGATTACAGAGAAACTTGAGGAGAATGACGTTCCGGTCGTTTCTATCGAGGGACGTGTAAAGAGACTTTACTCGCTTTGGAAAAAGTTAAAGAAGCAAAAGATCATGATCGAGCAAGTTTACGATCTGATCGCCGCCCGCATCATTACCGAAAACGACCGCAAATACTGCTATCTAGCAATGAGCGTGGTTCACGATATTTGGACGCCGGTGCCTGAGCGCTTTAAGGACTGGATCGCGATACCCCGCGACAATCTCTATCAGTCGCTCCACACGTCCGTTATCGGTGACGGTGGACAGCCGTTTGAAGTGCAAATCCGCACCCAGGAGATGCACCGGATCGCTGAAGAGGGCGTTGCCGCCCACTGGAAGTACAAAGAGAGCGCGCTTGGCCGTAAAGAAGAAGACGCGAATCTCGATGAACTTCGAAAAACCGTCGAAAAGCTCCTGCTTCCCTTAGTTCGCGAGTCGGAGGAGAATGAGGACTCACAGGATTTTATCGAGACGCTCAAACTCGATCTTTATCCGAAAGACGTATACGCCTTTACGCCAATGGGCAAAGTCATCCAGCTTCCGCGCGGTTCGACGCCGATCGATTTTGCCTATGCGATCCACTCGGCAGTCGGTGACAAATGTACGGGTGCGAAGATAAACGGCCGTATTGTGCCGCTACGCAGCGAGCTGCAGAACGGCGATGTCGTCGAGATCCTCACATCACAGAATGCCCATCCGTCCGGCGATTGGCTAAACTACGCGATCACCTCGCGTGCTCGCAGCCGCATAAGACACTACATTTCTCAGCAGCAGAGAACCGAGTCGATAGAGATTGGCCGCAAGCTGCTTGAGAAAGAAGCGGATAAGTTTCGCGTCACAGCAAAGAAATTCATGCAGAATGATAACGAGCTGAAACGCATCGCAAACGAATATGGGCTTAGTCGTCCGGAGGACCTTTTTGCTTCGGTCGGCTACGGCAAAACTCTGCCACGCAACGTTTTAGCAAAATTCCTGGGAGCTGAAAAATTTAAGGAGCTTGACCCAGACCAGCAAAAAGAAACACGCCTCCGGTCGAGTATGCAGGCGGTGCGTAAATTCGTCGGACTCGGCGAAGACGCGATCGTTGTCAAGGGGGTCGATAATCTGCTGACGACGCGTGCAAAGTGCTGCAACCCGTTGCGCGGCGAGGATATCATCGGCTACATCTCACTCGGCAAGGGCATTGTTGTCCACAACCGTCGATGCAAAAACATGTCGCACTTGATGGTCAATAAGGACCGGATTGTCGAGGTAGAATGGGCGAAGAGTGACAAAGAGGAGATCCACTCCGTCCAACTGCTTGCCACGACCGAAAACCGTACCGGAATGCTCGCGGGCATTACGAACGCTATCGCCGACATAAAGACAGGCATTCGTGATGCTCGGGCGAATGTCTCAAAGGACGATATCGGAATGATCGAAGTCACGGTCGAGGTGTATGACAAAAAACACCTTGACAAGGTCGTCGGAGCGATCGAGCATGTTCCCGGGGTTATCACGGTTGAACGTGTAAATGCCTGAAATTTGACCTTCATACTTTCCTTTTAAGGTTCAGTTTGCTAAAATTCGCCTTTTGCTTGGAGTAGTCTGACTTCATGAAAGAGACGATATCGACGAATAACGCACCCGGTGCAATTGGACCTTATTCGCAGGCGATAAAGGCCGGTGATCTGGTTTTCTGCTCGGGGCAGATACCGATCGATCCGTTAACCGGTGAGTTCGTTTCAGATTTGGTCGCCGAGCAAACAGAGCAGGTTTTGAAGAATCTCGACGCGGTTTTGAAGGCAGCGGGAACCAGTCTCGACAACGTGGTCAAGACAACGGTATTTCTCGCCGACATGAATGATTTTGCTGAGATGAATGATGTGTACGGACGCTATTTCAGTGAAAACAAACCGGCGAGAGCGACCGTGCAGGCGGCCCGATTGCCGCGGGATGCAAAGGTGGAGATCGACTGTATTGCTTTGATCTAAAAGAAAACGCCCGGTTCGTCGAGCGTTCTTGCAACCAAAGCTATAAATGTTGTCTCAAAGGTTTACGCGGCTTTGACAATCTTTCCCGATTTTATGCAACGCGTGCATACTTTCATTCGAGCGTTGCCGCCGGTTTCGAGTTGCACTCGCACCGGTTGAAGATTCGGGTTAAATCGCCGACGCGTTTTGTTGTTAGCGTGAGATACGTTATTACCAAATTGCGGGCCTTTCCCACAGATGTCGCAGCGTTGTGCCATAAAATTGCCTCCCGTCGGTGACGGAGAATCGAGAGTTTTATTGAAAACTCAAAAGAGAGTTTATAGCAGATAGGTTTTATTGTAGTCAAGTTACAGAACATGGATAAGTTAAAAGGAGTAAGAGCAATCGTGCAAATTTACAGAAAAAGTATCGTCGCGGGCGCGGCACTGGCAATTTCGGCAGGTCTTATGGCTGCCTGTGGTTCGCCCGGACCCGCAAACTCGGGCAGTAGCAGCGTCGATCCGAACGAAACGGCCGCAAAGGTCAACGGAAAGGCCATTACCATGCAGGAGGTCGATCGCGGCGTAAAACAGCAAACGCAAGGTCAAGACAGCAAACTCTCGCCGCTCGAATTGGCCGGTGCACGGCTTCAGGTGCTTCAAAGCCTGGTCGAGCAGGAAGTGATGTTCCAGAAAGCTGAAAAAGAGGGCACGGTTCCGACCGAGGAGGAGATCACCGCCGATATTAACAAGCAGAAGACTCAAAGCGGTATGTCAGCCGACCAGATCGACAAAGAGATGAAGGATCAGGGCATGACTGAAGCTACGCTTCGCGACTCGGTCAAGAAAAAGCTCGCGATTGAGAAGCTTGTCGAAAAGGTTACAGGCGTGATCGAACCGCCAAAAGACGCCGAGATCGAGGCTTTTTATAACGGCAACAAAGACGCCTTTGTTAAAAAGAAAGGCGTCAAACTTGCGGCTATCGTTATCGATCCATCAAATGCCGGCGAAGGCGATCAGACAGTTGACGAGCAATCCTCTGTCCTTAAAGCCAACGAGGTTATCGGCAAGCTTAAGGCGGGTCAGGACTTTGCTGCCATCGCGCGCGAACATAGCGAGGATCAGAGCAAATTCCAAGGCGGCGATCTCGGCTATCTCGCCGAAACCGATCTGACTCAGGCGTTTCCTGAGCAAACAGTTGCGGATCTCATGAATCCGCAGCTTCAAATCGGCGGTATCATGACGACACGTTCGCAGGGCAAGCTGTTTATCCTCAAGTTGCAAGAACGCAGCGACAAGGACGAGGCGGTCACGCTTGAGAGTCCTGGCGTTCGTCTCAAGGTTATCGAGTCGCTTGGGACTAATCGTAAACAGCTTCTCGCGGCGTCATATCAGGCGGTGGCGATGAACGAGGCTAAGATCGAGAACTTTCTGGCGAAGAAGGTTGTCGAGAACCCGAACGAACTTAGCGGTGCTCGTCCTGCTGGTGCTGCACCGGCGGCGAATACACCCTCTAATTCGGATGCCGCGAATGCTGCGAATGCTAACGCAAATTCAGCAGCTAAGCCTGGTGCGAACGCCAATGCCAACGCGAATGCGGCAAAGCCGGCGGTAAACGCTCCGGCAAATAAGTAAGCCGTTCCTCGGCTAATGATCAAAAGGTAAGAGGCACGACCGCGGTTTTGCCTTTTACCTTTTTACTTTTGACTTGTGTTATTCCGACTAAACGACATAATAAAATCCTTCGGCGCGAGAGAGATACTCCGCGGCGTGTCGTTCCAGGTAAATCCGAGTGAGCGTATCGGACTGGTCGGCCGCAACGGAGCGGGGAAAACAACGATCTTCAGGCTGCTAACCGGAGCCGAGTCACCCGACGAAGGCGATATAGTCAGAATCAACAATCTAAAGCTCGGTTTGCTCGAACAACACGTTGATTTCGACGCGGGCGAAACGGTTCATACGGCGGCGCTGTCGGCTTTCAAACACATTCACGATATAGAAGCCGAGATGCGTGTTCTTGAGAAACGTATGGAAACCGACCACTCGGAGGCGACACTTTCGAAGTATGCCGACTTGCAGATCGCGTTTGAACAGGCCGACGGTTTCTCTTACGCGGCAAAGGCCGAGGCCGTTCTGCTCGGCGTTGGCTTCACAAGCGAGCAATGGTCAATGGAGACAGCGACCTTGTCCGGCGGGCAAAAGAATCGTCTTGGGATGGCGCGGCTTTTGTTGTCGGACGCCGACGTGCTGTTGCTTGACGAGCCGACCAATCACCTTGACGTCAATGCCGTCGAATGGCTCGAAGAACATCTTCAAACTTATGAGCGAGCGTATGTCATCATCAGCCACGATCGATACTTTCTGGACCGCACGACGACACGCATTATCGAGATCGAGAACGGAAAGGCCGTCAGTTACAAAGGTAACTACTCTAAGTTCCTTGTCGAGCGAGAGCTGCGTCGCGAACAGCAACAGCGCGAGTACGAAAACCAGCAGTCGCTGATCAACAAAACCGAAGAATTTATCCGCCGCAATCTCGAAGGTCAAAAGACCAAACAGGCCAAATCGCGCCGCAATATGCTCGAGCGAATGGAGCGGCTCGACGCCGTCAAGAGCGAAAAGCACGGCGGTAATTTTAATCTAAGGAACGTTGAACGAGCGGGAAATAACGTTCTCACAACCGAAGACCTTGCCATCGGATACGGAGACAAAACCCTCGCGGCAAACATCAACATCTCGCTGCATCGCGGCGGCGTACTCGGTATCATCGGCGGAAACGGTACGGGGAAAACCACGCTTCTGCGGACCTTGCTGGGCGAGATCCGCGAGCTCTCGGGCCGTGTCGTGTGGGGTACAAAGACGAATATCGGCTATTACTCGCAAACACTGGACGATCTTCACGCAGGCAACGAGGTCCACGCCGAGATGCGGCGCGTCGCTCCGAATGTTGAGAACGTCGTAATTCGATCTTTCCTCGCCCGCTTTCTTTTCTTTGGCGAGGACATCGAGAAAAAAGTTCGCGACCTTTCGGGAGGCGAGAAGGGAAGACTCGCTCTTGCAAAGCTGATCTACTCGCAAAAGAATGTATTGATTCTCGACGAGCCTACCAATCACCTCGACATCCCGGCCCGCGAAGCGCTTGAGGCGGCTCTCGACGAATACCCGGGCACGGTTGTGACCGTCAGTCACGACCGCTTTTTCCTCGACCGCATCGCCTCACAGATGCTCTCATTCGAGCCTGACGGCCGGGTGATTGACTTCAACGGTAATTACACGGAACTCCATGACTGGAAGCTCAAGTCGGAACCACAGGCGTTGATGAATGGTTCAGGGGCGGTCGCAGGAAATGCGCTGCAACCCGAGGCCGTATCTGCAGCGTCTTCACAAACGCCAAGATCCGAACTGTCCAAAAATCAATTGCAGCAGCTCGAGCGCCGCATCGTTGAGATCGAATCCGAAATTCCAGCCCTTGAAGCTGAGGTTGCGAGGCTCGCGGCTGAAATGTCGCGGTCTGAGATCGCTGCGGACTTTGCAAAACTTAACCAACTTACGGAGAAACACTCCGAGCTTGAAGCAAAGATCAGAGAGCTTTACGAAGAGTGGGAATCGACCTCGCGGAAACTCGTTTAGATAGTCAAGCAGTTTGTTCGCGACGTGTCGGTGCGAGACGGCGCAGAGTTTCCACGGCAGTAGGGAGCACCTCAAGGACGCGGTCGATGTCCTCGGCGGTGTTGAAACGGCCCAGGCTGAAGCGGATCGCGCCGCGTGCACGATCTTCGTCAGGTGGGGACGATGGCGTCCGCGTTCCCAGAGCGCGAATGACAGGCGACGGCTCAAGCGTACCGGATGAGCATGCTGAGCCGGTCGAGACGGCAATGCCCTGCATATCGAGATTGATCAGCAGGCCCTCGCCCTCGACACCGCGAAACGAAACGTTTGCTACGGTAGGAATGCGGTTTTCGCGGCTGCCGTTAAAGACAACGTCGGGAATCGTCTCACCGATGCGGCTTTCGAGAATGTTACGAAGACCGCTCAGGGTTGCTGTCGAATGTTCGAGCTCGTTCTTCACCATTTCCGCAGCCGTCCCAAAGGCGACGATGTTCGGCACCGATTCGGTGCCGCCGCGCGAACCACGCTCTTGACCACCACCCAGACTTTGCGCTTTCAGACGCACGCCGCGCCGAACATACAGAGCACCGACGCCCTTTGGCGCGTATATTTTGTGCGCCGACATCGAGAGCAGATCGCAACCGATCTCTTCGACGTCGACGTTCATCTTCCCGACAGCTTGGACGGCGTCCGTGTGGAGATAGATCTTGCGGCCTTTCTCGCGAGCGTGTTTTACCAGACGACCGATCTCCGTAATCGGTTGGATCGTGCCTATTTCGTTATTCGCCATCATGATCGTTATCAAAAACGTCTCGTCAGTGACCGCAGCCTCGACATCTTCGATGCGAACGATGCCGTCCTCATATACCGGTAGATAAGTAATTGCGAAGCCGCGCTTTTCAAGCTCGGCACACGAGGCTTTTACGGCGGAATGTTCGATTGACGAAGTTATGATGTGGCCCGGGCTGGTTCGCGATTCCGCGAGTCCGAGAATCGCGAAGTTGTCGGCCTCGGTACCGCCCGAGGTGAAAATGATCTCGTTTGGCCGTGCATTAACAAGCCCCGCGACCTGATGACGTGCCCTGTCGATGGCGGCGCGAGCTTCCTGGCCGAAGAAATGTATGCTCGACGCATTGCCAAACTTCTCGGTAAGATACGGAAGCATCGCTTCGACGACCTCAGGAGCGACGGGCGTTGTGGCACTGTTATCGAGATAAACGCGGCGAAACATACATCCATTCTATCGTGTTTGAAACGTTGCTGAAAACGGCTCGGATAAGATACATTTAAACTCGCGAAAGTGTACCTGCATCGAAGAGTTTGCAGTTGAATAGATAAAATGGATTTTGCGACAAAAGAGATCTTTAAGCGATATGCAAGTATCGTCATCGGGCGGCCGATATCGCCGGTGTTTTTGAACATCTTGGTGACGAGCGTGTGCGACATGCGGTGTACGCATTGCTTTTTTACTGAGGAGCTCGACGATCGGCCGCGTAAGAAGTTACAGATGAAGGCTGACGAGATCGCCCGTATCTCGGAAACACTTGGAGGGAATCTTGGCGTACTGGTGCTAGCCGGCGGCGAGCCGTTCACCCGAAAAGATCTCCCTGAGATCGTTCGCTCATTCTACGAGAACAATAAGCTCGACAGCGTTTATTTGATGTCGAACGGACAGATCCATCCGCGGATCTTCCCTGATGTTGCGCGCATTATGGACGAGTGTCCGAAGCTTAACGTGAGCGTCGCTCTCGGTATCGACGGCATGAAGGACGCTCACGAAAAGATCCGCCGCAAAGAGGGCAGCTGGGACAAGGCTATACACACGGCGCGAACTCTGCAGCAGATGAAACGCGAGCAGTATCCGCGGCTCGACATTCAAACATGCACTTGTGTGATGCACTCGAACGAGGACACCATCTTCGATTGGTATGACTTTTTGAAGCATGATCTAAAGCCCGATAAGGTGAATATCAACTACATTCGTCCGCCATCGGCCGATCCGAACGAACTGAACTTCGATCACAAACGTTATGAACAGCTCTCGGCGATGATCCTTGAAGACACAAAGAGTTCCGCTCTCAAGAATCATTACGGCGGAAAGTCCGGTATTTTTAAGGCGGCTGTCGATATTTACATGCACGACGTGATCGCAAAAACAAAGGCCGAGGGTAAGGCTCAGTTAAAATGCTATGCCGGTTCCGCGGGTGCGGTTATTTATGACACGGGAGCGTTATCGTCGTGCGAGAATAAGGGCGACGTCTTGAATCTGCGCGACTACGATTGGAACTTTCAGTCAGCGTGGAACACCGACCTCATGAAAGAGCGCCGGCGAGAGGTCGCCGACGGTTGCCACTGTACGCACGAGTCGAATTGTTTTTACCCGTCGCTGCCCTTAAACCCTAAACATCTCATCAAGATCAAAAAGCTCGAGGGACAGATGAAGAAAGCGGCCAAGAACCTC
>JBJXFZ010000140.1:0-6687 GCA_046154245.1 Pyrinomonadaceae bacterium | reverse complement strand
TTGACGTTTGCATAATAGGTTCGGGGCCGGGCGGCTATGTCGCGGCCGTTAGGGCGGGGCAGCTTGGGTTAAAGGTTGCGATCGTCGAGAAAGAAAAGGACGCGCGGCTCGGCGGGACATGCGGTCTGCGCGGCTGTATCCCGACAAAGGCGTTGTTGAACGCGGCTCATCTCTATCAAAAAGCGGGTGAATTTGAGCACTTTGGGCTAAAGGTCGACGGTCTGAGCTACGACTGGCCCGGCGTTCAAAAATACAAATCCGACGTCGTCGCGAAAAACGCGGCGGGTGTGACCTATCTGATGAAAAAGAACAAGGCGACGGTCTTTAACGGCTTTGGCAAGATCGTGGGCAAAGGCAAGGTCGAGGTCGCGCTCGACGGCGGCAAAAAAGAGACGATCGAGGCAAAGAACATCATCATCGCGACGGGCTCGGTCGTCAGGCCCATTCCCGGTTTTGAGACGGACGGCAAACAGGTTGTAAACAGCGACCACATACTCGAACTCGACCGCGTGCCAAAATCGCTGATCGTCATGGGCTCGGGCGCCGTCGGCGTCGAATTTGCGAGCGTCTATCATCGCTTTGGCTGTGAGACGACGGTCATTGAACTGCTCGATCGCATTGTGCCGATCGAGGACGCAGACGTTTCGAAGGAGCTTGCTCGCGCGTTCAAAAAGCAAGGCATAAGGTGCGAGACCGGCATAAAGCTCGACAAGATCGAGAAATCAAAAACGAGCGTAAAGGTTTCGGGCAAGAACGCAAAGGGCGACGCGGTCGCGTTCGAAGCCGAGATGCTGCTCGTCGCCGTCGGGCGCATGCCGTTGATCGATGGTCTCGGTCTCGACAAAACAAAAGTCGTCGTAAATCCGCGCGGCACGATAAAGGTCAACGAATATTGCGAGACGGACGAACCGAATGTGTTTGCGATCGGCGACGTTATCGACACCGCATGGCTCGCTCACCTCGCCTCAAAAGAGGGCATTATGGTCGCCGAGAAAATTGCCGGCAAAAAGGTCGAACCGATAAAGCAAAACCTCGTGCCAAACTGCACATACTGCGACCCCGAGGTCGCGAGCGTTGGCCTTACCGAGGAGAAAGCAAAGGCCGCGGGCTACGACGTAAAGGTCGGCAAGTTCCCTTTCTCAGCCTCGGGTAAGGCGCGCATCCTCGGCGAGACCGACGGCTTTGTAAAAATTGTCGCCGAAAAGAAATACGACGAGGTCCTTGGCGTACACATCATCGGCCCGCACGCGACCGAGCTGCTCGCCGAAGCCTGCGTCGCGATGGCGCTCGAATCAACCGCGGATGAACTTGGCCGCATCATCCACGCTCACCCGACGGTCAGCGAAGCCGTCATGGAAGCCGCCGAAGGCGTGCACGACCTAACGATACATATGTAGCCAGAGTATGTTGAAGTGTTCAATATCAAGAGAAACAATGGCGTGAGCGACTATGGCTGGGGGCGATTTGCCGCTATTTGGAAAGCCTTCACGAATGCGTTTCCGTTTTGGTTCGTAATTATTTTGACCGTATTCGTTGTAGAAAGGGTAAGCGTTGTAGCATGAAAAGCTGAAAGGATTCTTCCCTGTAGGTCCTGATCATCCTCTATTGCGTCGACTTTCAATCCTAAGTCTAAGGCCGACGCCATACTTATGTGTTTCCCGTGGGTCTTAAAGTTAGAGTGGTTCGACAGGTAGTCTGCAATCTCAGCCGGTTTTTCAGAATCTGGCTCATCACGAAACATAAAGGAGCGAAGCCAACTCTCAACTAACTCCTTGCCAAAAGCAATTTGATTCTTGCACTCAATCAACAAGGCGGGTCCGTACTGGCTCAGCATCGGGAGCCAAGAGCTTAAGTTCTTTGGGTTTTCGCGACAATCTTCTTGAGCCATTTCAAACTGTTCTAGAATCGCGTGCGCTGCAAATGCCCGAACGCCAATGCCAGTCTGCATTATCATTTGCGGATCAATCGGCCCAATCGAGGAGTGTTTAGCCATCAGAATCCGATCCGCTGCGCACGCCAACATTGTACCAGCCGACATCGCTCCTTGAGGGACGATGACCCGAATGTCAGCGAACTTAGCCCGCAGGTAACTTACAATCGCGTCCGTAGCCTCCGCACTACCGCCGCCGGTGTGAAGAATTAAGTCAAGGGAGTTTCCCTGCAAGCCGTGAACAGCTTGCATAAACGCCTGAACATCTTCGTCTGTGATGATAATCAAATTCGCGGGGATATCTTGGCTAGTCCACTTCGAAGCGTAAACGATTGTATTTCGGCCCGTGAACTGCGCTAATTCCGCAATATACTTATTACGAACGAAATCAACCGCGCTCGGATTTCCGGCGGCAGCTACTTGTTGAATCTCGGTGAGGATTTCGCCCCAAGTTGGCATTGTTAGGAGGCTCTGTTCGCCGTCACGACAGTCGGCGTGTCATTAATAATGTCAAGGTAAGCTCGAAAACTCTCCATTTCAGCCTGAGCCGAAGCATAGGTCTCAAGCTGTCCAAAAAGCTCGGGGATTTCATTTTTCGCGTGGTCAACGAGCTCTTGGAAATGCTTAATAATCTCATCCGCGTCGGATTCTTTCGTATTGATCATTGTCCGCTCCCCAAAACCGCCACCATCAATCGGTGACACCGCGTTAGATAAGGATACTATCCGACGTGTTGACGAAACACTACCAGATAGCTCCAAAATAAAACTAAACTATTGTAATCCGTACAGTCAACGAATTATTCTCCGAAATGAGCCCACAAGTCAAGGGAAGCGCCTTTTTGGGAATAACTCAAATGCCCAAAATTTCGAGGAATCGACGTCCTCGCCTAGGTCCGTTTACGGCTCCATACGATCAGGAAACCTGGTCGGCATTCGGCCTTGGCGACGGAGAATCCGTAAAGCACCCCGTTGGAGACAGGGTCTGATATACTCGATGTTTTTATGGCGACGAAGACTTCGTATCCCCGCAACAAGATGAAGATCCTTCTGCTCGATAATATCTCGGAAGCGGCGGTTGCTAGATAATTTACACATCGGTATGAGGTCGTGCATTACATTGCTGTTGTTGTTCGGCTCGTCGCTGGGTTTGTTCGGTCAGGGCGACGGATCGTCCGATCCGGTCACGCTTGCGATCACGAATGTTACGGTAATTGATATGACGGGACGCGGACCGCAGCCCGGCATGACCGTGATCGTCACCTCCGAAAGGATCACAAAAATTGCCAAAACTAAAAACACTAAACCGCCAAACGACGCCCACGTGATTGACGGCTCGGGCAAATTTCTTATACCGGCATTGTGGGACATGCACGTTCACGTCCTGAACGCCGACCGCATGTTGCCGCTATTTGTCGCAAACGGCGTGCTCGAGGTTCGCGATCTGGGTGTGCCTAAACTTGACGACGTCCTGCTTTGGAAAACGCAATCTACTAACGCCAGCATCGTCTCGCCTCGGATAGTCACGGCGGGAAGATTACTCGATGGCGATCCGTCCGCGAGTCCTGACTATTCGATCGTCGTCAGGAATGCGGACGAAGCCAGAAAAGCGGTTCACGGTCTTCGGGCTCGCGGTGTTGACCTGATCAAGGTATATGACGTGCTTTCGCGGGAAGCATATTTTGCGATTGCGGACGAATCCAAAAAGCTCGGCCTCGCATTTGTTGGGCATACACCGACCGCCATAACGACTATCGAAGCATCGGACGCCGGGCAGAAGAGCATCGAGCATCTGGGCAAAATTCTGGAGGATTGCTCCGATTCCCCAGAAAAGATCCGTGCGAAACAAAACGAATCGATTAACGAGGGTGACTACTTCGCTTTTACGACGCGCCTCGGCAGAGTTTACGACGTGATACTGTCAACCTACAGCCGGCAAAAAGCAAACAATATATTTGCCCGCTTTCGCAGGAACAAGACTTGGCAGGTTCCGACGTTGGCGGTCAAAAATGGACGCACGTTTATTGACGAGCTCGACGCGAAAGGCGACCCGCGAGCAAAGTATGTCGAGGCCTCGCAGCGGAATTATTGGAAGCCGCAGGTCGGATTCTTTTCTCGCTACCGCACGCCTGAGTACATCGCCGCAGCAAAGCGTTATTTTCAGAAGGAACTCGATCTCGTCGGTGAGATGAATCGCAGCGGGGTGCCAATCATGGCAGGGACGGATACGCCCAATGCGTATGTCATAGCCGGATTCAGCCTTCACGACGAGCTTGAGCTACTGGTCAAGGCCGGATTGACGCCAATGGAAGCTCTGAGAAGTGCGACTCGTAATCCGGCAGAATATTCCGGCGAGGCGCACCAAAAGGGCACTGTCGAGATTGGCAAGATCGCGAACCTGATAGTTCTGGATGCAAATCCTCTGAATGATATAAAGAATACGACCCGCATCAACGCGGTAATTCAGATGGGCAAGTTCCTTTCACGTTCCGACCTGGACAAATTGCTGTTGCAGGTCGAGGTGGCCGCCAACCGGCAACCGGAAAAATGACAACGTTTTGAATGCACTCGTTTTCCTTTATGTCGACAGTGAACTCGAGGACGAGCTGTGCCGGGCCGTTAAGGCGCAGCTCTAACGATACATCTCTAGCTTAAACTCAATGAGGCCGTCACATCGTGGTGGCCTTGGGCGGCCTCATCGTAGTTGCCCGCCTTGTTCGTAATAACGCCGTCGTCTCTTCTAGAAGTCGATGTCCATCACCGCTGTGGTGAACGCGACGTTACCGTCAAGCCGCGTGTCCGCGTTGAAGTGGATCAGCGGCATCTCGTCCCGCAGCATCATCGGTCCATCGACGGTTCCCGTCACTCTAAGGGTCGCTGCGGTATTTCGCTTTTCGATGAATCCCGTTTTTGGGTTAATCCACCAACCGATATTTCCTTCGGTCATATCTCCATAGTAGGTGGCGTAGTATTCGTCGTCCTTAAAAACTGCCATCGACCATGTGCCGAGAATTATCTGATTCCCGCTTTTCGGATTTGGCAGTCCTTCGACATAGTCCATCGATATAGTCAAATGTGTCGCGAACCACTCGCCGCGGCCGCGAAGGACAAATGTATTTCCCCAGCATCGATCATTGTTTTGATCATAGGTGCCGGCGTTATTCTGAATGCCGGTCATACTGACGCCCGGTGCAAACATTGTCGTAAAGATATCCTTATTCTTATCGCCCGATCGACCTGTCAATGACTGGGCCGAGGCAACGCTCACGATCATAATTGCAAGCGCGATAGTAAAGAATGCGCTTTTCATATTCTTACCTCCTGCTCATATAGAGCTACGGTTGTTAAGAGTCCGAGATAATCGAACCCTACTATGCCACGCGCAATAATTGGGCCGCTAAAGCCGAACGGCGGTCGCGTCGTCGTTGTTGTGAAATGCTGTACAGATTATGTTTAGCCGGCTGTACCGAAATCGTCGTCCCGGCCGTTCTCTCACGGATTGCGAATATTTTCACAAGAAGCGTGTAATCCCACACACACGCATCTGGTCGGGCGATCGTGTGCGCCGCCATATCTCACCGAACATCGCGTCGGCAGGAGTCACTTTCACCGGTATTCGGTATAATTTGCCTTTATGACAAAAAGCACATCCTATCCCCGCAACAAGATCAAGATCCTTCTGCTCGAGAATATCTCTGACGCGGCGGTTGAAGAGCTGCGTGTCGGTGGTTACGCCGACGTAAAGCAAGTTAAGGGAGCAATCGATGAAGACGAGCTGTGCCGGGCAGTCAAGGGCGTGCACCTCATCGGCATCAGGTCAAAGACGCATGTTACGCCTCGTGTGCTCGAGGCCGCGGACAAGCTATTGGCGATCGGGTGTTTTTGCATCGGCGTCAATCAAGTCGATCTGAAAGCTGCGACCGAAAAAGGCATCGCGGTCTTTAACGCTCCGCATGCAAATACGCGCTCGGTTGCCGAGTTGATCATCGGGCTGTGCGTGATGCTGATACGCAGGGTCGCGGACAAAAACGCGGCGGCGCACGCCGGCGTGTGGCTAAAAGAGGCGAAAGGCAGTTTTGAGCTTCGCGGCAAATGTCTCGGCATCATCGGTTACGGCAACATCGGCTCGCAGGTGTCGATCATGGCCGAGGCGATGGGCATGCAAGTCTGTTATTACGACATCGCGACAAAAATGCCGCACGGCAACGCAAAGCAAATTCGCGATCTAAGCTCGTTGCTCAAACGATCTGACATCGTGACGCTGCATGTGCCGTCAGACGCGACGACACGAAACATGATAAACGCCGCGACGCTAAAACACGTGAAGTGTGGCGCGATATTGCTCAACTATAGCCGCGGCGATGTCGTCGATCTCGATGCTCTAAAGAAAGCTCTCGACAAAGGTCACTTGAGCGGTGCGGCGGTCGATGTCTTTCCGGTTGAGCCGGAGAAAAACGGCGACGCTTTCTCGAGCCCTCTGCAAAATCTGCCGAACGTGATCTTGACGCCGCACATCGGCGGCTCGACCGAGGAGGCACAAGGTGCGATAGGCCTCGACGTGACCGCAAAACTCATAAAATACCTTGAGCTCGGCACCAGTGAAGGCTCGCACACCGTGCCGCCCGTGAATTTGCCGCCGCAGGAAGGAACGCACAGAATTTTGCACATTCACCGCAACGTGCCCGGAATTCTGGGCCAGGTAAACTCGCGTTTATCAAAACGCGGTCTCAACATCACCGGACAATATCTAAAAACAAA
>JBJXFZ010000155.1:0-28747 GCA_046154245.1 Pyrinomonadaceae bacterium | reverse complement strand
AGGCGCCCTCGCCTGCAATGAGCGTCGCTTCGACGCGAAGACCTTCGGTGGAGTTATCGTCACCATTGTCCGGCGACGTTGTTCGGGCTTCGCCCTCATTGCGGACGAGGGCGTCCGCGTTCCCGGCAAGCTCGTCCTTAACTAACTCAATATACCAGTCACAAAAATCGTCCCAAAAGAAGTGGTAGAGCAGGCTGACCGCCGTGTGGAATTCGTATTTGTCGAGCGCTCTGTTTAGATCAAGGGCGGTGCGGTTGAGCCGCGAGATTATCCAACGGTCGGCGAGCGACAGGCCGTCGGCCATCAAACTCGTGTGATCGACCTTTGCTCCCTCGCTGTTCATCAGGCAGAAGCGCGTAGCGTTCCAAATCTTGTTCGCGAAGTTGCGGTATGTCTCAATCAGCAGATCGTTCCACCTGATATCGGCACCGGTCGCGATGCTCGCCAAGTAAATTCGCGTCGCATCAACACCAAATTTGTCGAACATCTCGATCGGGTCGACGCCGTTGTTGCGCGATTTTGACATTGGCTTGCCGTCTTTGCCCAGTACGGTGCCGGTGATGACGCAATCGTTGAATGCGGTCTCGCCAACGAACTTCTTTGTGAGCATCATCATCCGCGAGACCCACAAAAAGATAATGTCGCGGCCCGTGACCAAGACGCTGGTCGGTAAGAACTTTTCAAGGTCGCCATCAGTTGCAGAAGCCCGCGCGTTAGCAAGGGCGATATCCGGAACATTATTATTCTTCGCCTCGGTGCCGCCGCTTGAATGCTCGCTCGTGTCTCGCTTTCGCCCTTGCTCATGCGCGGGCTTTTGCAACTCAGTGCCCGTCCACCCAAACGTCGAAAACGCCCAAAGACCGCTCGAGAACCACGTGTCGAGCACGTCGCTGTCCTGCGTGAGGCTTTTGCCGCCGGCTTTTGCCCTCGCCTCTTCTTCTGTGCGGGCGACATAGACATTTCCCTCGTCGTCGTACCACGCCGGTATCTGATGTCCCCACCAAAGCTGCCGCGAGATCGTCCAGTCTTTTAAATTCTCGAGCCATGCGGTGTAAACCTTTTCGTGCGGCACCTGAGGATAAAAGTGCGGAACGCCCTCTTTCCTGATCAACTCAAGACCGAGATCGCGAAGCTCATCCATTTTCACGAACCACTGCTCGGACAGGATCGGCTCGACGATAGTCTTGCATCTCTCGCAAATTGGCAGCGTGATCTCATAGTCGTCGATCTTCTCGAGCAAGCCGAGTTCCTCAAACCGCTCGACAACCTTCTCACGAGCTTTGAAACGGTCGAGTCCGTCGAACTCGGCGCCGGCGGCCGCGTTCATCGTGCCGTCCATGTTCATCACGAGAAGCTGCTCCAGGTTGTGCCGCTCACCGATCTGATAATCGTTCGGGTCGTGTGCCGGTGTTACCTTGACGGCTCCGGTGCCGAACTCGGCATCGACGTATTCGTCAGCGACGATCGGGATCGCACGGTCCGTGAGCGGAAGCGCGATCATCTTGCCGACCAGATGTTTGTAACGCTCATCGTTGCCGTTAACAGCGACGGCTGTATCACCAAGCATCGTCTCGGGCCGCGTCGTCGCGACGACGAGATAGTCAGAACCACCTGCGGTAGCGGGTGGTTGAACATCGACGACATTCTGCGTTAAACCGCCCACTACCGCAGGCGGTTCTGACTGAACCGGATATTTTAAGTAATAAAGCTTGCCGTCTTTTCGTGTTTCTTCTTTTACTTCCAGGTCCGAGAGCACGGTTTTATCTTTTGGGCACCAATTGACGATCCGCAGGCCGCGGTAGATGTTCCCTTCCTCGTAAAGCGTTACAAAGACACTCCGGACGGCCTGCGATAGACTTTCGTCCATTGTAAAGCGATGACGCGACCAATCGACCGAGACGCCTTCACGCCTCATCTGTTCGGTGATCGTATTGCCGTACTGCTCTTTCCACTCCCAGCAGCGGCGAAGAAACTCGTCGCGACCGATGTCGAGCGGCGTTTTATGTTCGTCCTTTTTTAGCTGCTCGACGACCTTTCGCTGAACGCTGATGCCGGCGTGATCCGTACCGGGCAGCCAGAGCGCGCGAAACCCCCGCATCCGCTTCCAACGTGTGAGCACGTCCATGATCGTATGCTGGAGCGCGTGCCCCATATGAAGCGAGCCGGTAACATTCGGGGGCGGAATAACGATCGAAAAAGGCGGCGCGTCCGTGTTTTGATTTATCTCGGGCGCAAAAAAACCGCTCTGTTCCCAACGTTTATAGTGATTTTCCTCGGCCGACTTTGGGTCGTAGGCCTTTGCAAGTTCCATATTCGAATAATGCACACGCCCGCGCGTAAGCAAGGGCGGTACACTCAACCTTGAATGTAGCGCCCTTGCTTACGCGCGGGCTTGTGCAAGTATTACTCCTTCTTATCTTGACCTAACGCCTCTCGCATCATCTTTTCGGCGATTCGCGGAACGGCCTCTTGTGCAATTTCGCGAATGGCCTTGTCAGAAAGCCTCTCGACGACCCGTTGAGCAACCAGAGCGATAAACTCCTGCGACGGCTCAACAACTTCCGGCTCGGATGTACCCGGCTCAGTCGCTGGCTCTGCAACCGGGACAGCCGCAACTTCCGCTACAGAACTCGGGGCCTTGTCCCCAAACTGACCGCTGTGCTCAATTGCGACTGACTGTTCTTCAGGCCGAGCCGTTTGATCGACAAGCGATTCCGTTTGCGACACTACCGCCGCGGGCGACCAGTCAAACTCTCGGGACTGTTCGACTGGCGTGATCTCAGCCCCCTGAGCGGCACCGCGCTCGGCATGCGGAACAGCCGGCGAGTACGTTTCGATCATTTCATCGTCAAACGGGGACGAGCTGAATGCAACATCAACCGCCTCAAACTCTTCCATTCCGCCGGAAGGCGAAAAGCTGCTCGTGTAAAGATCGTCGATATCGTCACCGACCGCCCCTTCAGCGGGTCGCGGTGCGTGGCCTAGCAGATCCCTTACCTTAGCGCTGAGATCGCGCACGGACGCAAATGGCTTTGTCAGACGGTCGTCCGCCCTTACACGCAACGCCTCGCTCTCATCGAAAGGCTCAAATGAACCGACAAGAAGCACTACGGGTATGTGTCGCGTCGTTTCATCCTGCTTGATCATCTCGCAGATCTGGTAGCCGTTCGTTCCCGGCAGTCCAACGTGCGCGAGTACGATGTCGGGCTGCGTTTCGACAAACTTCAACATCGCCGATTCGCCGTCGCTGGCCGTGAAAACTTCGATGTTCTCCTCGGCAAAAGTCATCTCGACAACCCTACGGATCGTCACCGAATCGTCAGCCAATAGAAGTTTAGGTTTAGCCTCGTTTGCGTTCATTAATAAAGGCAAATCTTATCAAATTTGGACGGGCGGGCGCGAATTTTGGGCGAGTTCGCCAGCGAGTTTGATCGCGGCCTTCATACTCGATTCGTCTGCTATCCATTTTCCTGCAATGTCATACGCCGTGCCGTGATCGACCGATGTCCTGATCAGCGGCAACCCGAGCGTGACATTCACCGCTGAGCCGAACGAGATCGACTTGACGGCGATCGTCGCCTGATCATGATAAAGCGCAATGACCGCATCAAACTCACCCTTGTAGCCGCGTAGAAAGACGGTGTCCGGCGAGTGCGGGCCGCTAATGTCGATGCCCAGCCCGCGGCAATGCTTTATCGCGGGCAGTATCTCGTCACTCTCCTCACTGCCAAACTTGCCGCCCTCGGAGGCGTGCGGATTGAGTCCGGCGATAGCGAACTTTACATCTCGATGCAAGATGCGCCGCAGATGAGCGTCGCTGAATCTGATCAACTCGACGAGAGCGTCCTTTTGTACGAGATCGATCGCATGACGCAACGAATGATGGGTTGAAAGCAGGACAACACGCAGTTTGTTCGCAAAGAAACTCATCGCAAACTGCTTCGTCTCTGTTAGCTCGGCGAGCATCTCGGTATGTCCCGGAAAGTTGTATCCGCCAAGCTGGATCGCCGTCTTGCTGATCGGTGCCGTCGAGATCGCGTCAATCCGGCCATCGCGCCACAGTTTGACCGCAGCCTCGATATTCTCACCTGCCGCTTTGCCCGTAACCGCAGAGTCGCAACCGATCTCAAATTCTTTCGGCAGATTCGCAAGATCATGGACCCGGATCTGTTCCAGATCGACACCATGCAGGTCGGCAAGGCCTTGCACGTGATGACCATCGCCGATCACAACACAGTTACACGCCTCTCGAACGCTCTCATCGTTTAGCGATTTGAGAACGATCTCCGGCCCGATGCCGGCCGCATCGCCGATCGTGATGCCGACCGTCGGTTTTGCCTTGCTGGTTGGCATAAAAGAAAAAACTAACAACTAAAAACTAACAGTTCCTGAGGCACTGTTCTAGTTCTCGGTTGTTAGTTTTTAATTACTAGTCGTTGACTGACCTAGTCTGCTTGTCGACGCATGAATGTCGGAACGTCGATGTTCTCGACCGGAACAAGATCAGGTGGCAGGAGTATGTCGGAGGCCTTTCCTGCACCGGCTGCTGTACTCACAGCCTTTGTTTCCGTGGTTTGCGGCTTGACCGTCTTTACCGCGACCTGACTGTCAAAACCGGTGGCGATGACCGTGATACGGATCTCGTCGGCCATGTCCTCTTTGATCACGCTGCCCCAGATGATGTCGGCTTGATCGTCGGCTTCGCTCTCGATCAGGCCGAGCGCGTCCTCGATCTCGCTGAGAACCATCTCGGGACCGCCGGTGACATTGATAAGAGCGGCTTTTGCGCCATGAATGGAGTTTTCCTCGAGCAACTTGTAATCAAGCGCCGCTCGCATTGCTTTCGATGCGGCGTCATCGCCACGCCCGGAGCCGATGCCCATCAGGGCGACGCCTTTGTCACGCATCACGGTGGTCACATCTGCGAAATCGAGGTTGATCATGCCCGGTGTGATGATCAGATCGGTAATACCCTGAACGGCCTGAAGCAGCACGTCGTCAGCACGGCGAAACGCTTCGATCACCGTGATCTTCTCTTCAACTTCGCGTAGTTTCGAGTTCGGGATCGTGATCAACGTATCAACGCAGCCACGCAGCTCAGCAATGCCCTCCTCGGCCTGCGCCATCCGCTTTTTCCCCTCAACGGCGAACGGCTTTGTCACAACGGCTACCGTCAGCGCACCGAGCTCGATCGCAAGCGACGCAACAACCGGCGCCGCTCCGGTTCCGGTGCCGCCGCCGAGACCTGCGGTCACAAACACCATGTCTGAGCCTTCGAGTACGTCTAGCAATTTCTGATGATCCTCGAGCGCCGCGGCTTTACCGATCTCAGGATTCGAGCCTGCACCTAATCCGCGCGTCGATTTTGTTCCGAGCTGGATCTTGATCGGTGCCCTTGACGCCTCGAGCGCCTGCAGGTCGGTATTCGCGACGATAAATTCCACGCCTTTGATGCCGGCGTCGATCATTCGATTAACGGCGTTGCTGCCGCCGCCGCCCACGCCGATAACCTTGATGCGGGCGCCGGTGATCGGTGGTTCGTCGATAAACATTTTTATGCCGTTTGTGTTCATTTGCAGATCATCCATTTCAATCATCTCTATTATAGAAACTTTCTATTTTTATGCTGAACGCTGGAATAACAAGATATTGTGCTACCGGCGAAAGAGCATACAACCATTTGTGACAAAAATCCAGCCGCCGCGAACCATTTATTTAAATTTTTCGCGAAAACTTCCAAACCACTCGGCAACTTTTCTCGCCGACGATTTACCACCGGCATCCGCGTCCCTTAATTGCGAACGCATCGACACAAGCGCGAGGCCGCATGCGGTCGCCCATTGCGGTTCTCGGACGCCATCGACGAGTCCGCCGAAGTGAGTTTCGTCAACGTATCCAACGCGTGTCGGCGCGTCGAAAACCTGTTCGGCTATCTCCGCCATCCCACGGACCATCGCGCCACCGCCCGTGAGGAACACGCCTCCCGAAATATGCGCCTTTGCATTGGCCGTCTCGCGCGCGACATGCTGCATTAGTTCGACCGCGCGCGGCTGCATAATGTCGCAGAGGATCTCTTTAGACAGATTGCGAGTTTCGTTGCGGCCAAACGGCACGATCTCGATAACCTCTTCTCTCTCGTCGCTGCTAAGCAGAAAATTAGCGACGCAGCCGTGACCCCGTTTTATCTTATTCGCCTCGGGGATCGAAACACGCAAACCGGTTGCAATGTCCTTTGTGAATAACATGCTGCCAAAGGGGAAAACTGACGTGTGCTGGACCGCCCCTCGTCCAAAGATCATCAGTGTGGTGATCTCTGCCCCCATGTTCACAACCGCGCAGCCGTACTCTTTATCCTCGTCGGTGAGAACGCTCTCGGACGCCGCCAGCGGTTCGAGGATCAACTGCTCGACGTCAATACCGGCGCGGGAAATTGCCTTGATCAGGTTCTGCCGGCCCGCGCTCGGGCTGGTAACGACGTGAACAAGTGCCTCGAGCCGAGCTCCTGCCATTCCGACCGGCTCAGTTATGCCGTCTTGCCCATCGACAATAAATTCCTGTGGCAATCGCGCAACGATCTCCCAACCCGGCGTAAGCGGCATCGCGCTCGCGCTGTCGATCGCTCGCTCGACGTCCTCATCGGTAATCTCTTTGTCCTGTCCGGCGACCGCGACGACGCCGTTCTTATTCTCGCCACGCAGATGCTCGCCCGACAGATTTACCGTCGCACTCTCGACATCGAGCCCGCTAACACGCGTCGCGTCACCCACGGCTTTGCGTATTGTGTCAGCGACCGCTTCCGTCGAAGTCACGACACCCCGACGCAGTCCCTTGGACTCGGCTTCGCCAATTCCGACGATGTTCATTTTCCCGTCAGACGAAGGTTCGCCGATCACGCACCGCGTGCGCGCCGTGCCGATATCCAAACCAACCGCGTGAATGTCACCTTTCATATCAAAATTCCAAATACTGAATTACCGGAAACACGCCGCCCGCATCGACGGATCTTACGCGTGCGCCTTTTCCGTTCAATGCATCAAGCGCGGTTTTCAAATTTTTTCCAAAATTCTCTTTTGCGAGCGTCACTGCAATATCCCGTCCCGAATCCTCGACGACAGCGACCGGTTCCCGCACGCTTGTTAGATTTAACTGCTTCACCCTTTTCGACAGATCGAACTGCGTCCATTCATCGAGCATCTTCTTGTACAGTTTTAGCCGAGCTTGATTGTCGTTAACGGCCTTCTCAGTCTTTGACTCGTCCCACCCCTGCATGAGAAACGGAAACGCTTTCTCGTTTGCTCCAAGAGCCGCCAGGACAACGCCTTCGCCGTCGACAAGATAGTCGCCGAACGAAAGTCGCACGGCCGCAACAGGTTGTCTTTCAACGACATTAACTCGAATGCCCGCGGGAAGGGCGACCGAGACCGCCGCAGTTTTTACAAACGGAAACTTCTCGATCTTTGTTCGCAGCTCGCTGATATCCGCGTTCCAAACGCCGCTCTTCTCAACCGATGATCCAACAATACGTTTTATCTCATCCGCTGACGTACGCTCGTTGCCACTGATCTCGACCTTATCGAGTCTAAAGAACGAGGATGACGTCGCGGCTCTGTACTCGAGTGCGACGATCACGCCTGTTGCAATGAGCAGCACCGCGCAGATCGAAATCGGCACAAGAAACCGGCTAAACTTGCGCGAATTGCCCTTACGCCGACCTTTCTGCGCCTTTAACCTTACCGACGAAGCACTTGATCTTCTCTTTTTCGCCATAAATCTCAAGCTTTTGCCTTAAGCCCTTTTATGCTCTCTAAAATTTCGTCAGACAGACGCGTTACGCTGCCCGCGCCTAGCGTGATCACAAGATCACCACTCTCAAGATGCCTACAAACCTTTTCGGTTGCAGTTTCGATATCACCGAGATAGGTAACATTCTTGTGGCCAAATTTCTTAATATTCTCCGTGAGTACCTCGGCCGTAATGCCTTCGATCGGGTCTTCGCTCGCGGCATAGATATCGAGAATGAACAGAACATCGGCATTGTTGAATGCAACCACGAAATCGTCCATCAGCTCCTGTGTGCGCGAATATCTGTGCGGCTGAAAGACAACAACCGTGCGCTTGCCGCCGGAGCTGTTTTTCGCCGCGGATAATGTCGCAAGGATCTCAGTCGGATGATGGCCGTAATCATCGACAACCGCGATGCCATTGGCCTCGCCCTTGAACTGAAATCTGCGATTCGCGTTCTTAAACCCGAGGAATGCCTCGGCGATCTTCTCGAATGGCACTTCGAGTTCAAGGGCAACCGCCGTCGCGGCTAACGCGTTGTACACATTATGTTTACCCGGCACGGGAAGTTCGATCTCACCGAGGTCCGTGCCGCGTTTTGAAACGCTGAATTTACAACCGAACATATCGTTGTAAGTGATATCGTGAGCCGAAACATCAGCTTGGGCGGTGAGCCCATACGTGATGCGCCGCCGTTTGATATTTGGGATTATCAGTTGCACGTTCGGATCATCGAGACAAATGATCGCCGAGCCGTAAAACGGAACCTTATTAACAAAATCCGTGAAGCACTGAACAACGTCATCCATCCCCTTGTAAGATTCCATGTGCTCCTTGTCGATATTCGTTACGACTGCGATCGTCGGATAGAGCATTAGGAAAGAGCGGTCGCTCTCATCGGCTTCGGTTACAAACCAATCCGATTGTCCGAGCCTCGCATTCGAACCGAGAGTATCGACAACGCCGCCGACAACCGTCGTCGGATCTACGCCGGCGTGTCCGAGGATCGTTGCGATCATCGTCGTCGTCGAGGTTTTCCCGTGCGTTCCCGAGACGGCAACCGAATACGGTTTTAGCGTCATTAACTCGGCGAGCATCTCGGCACGCGGGATCACGGGAATACTCCGCTCTTTCGCAGCGACAACCTCCGCGTTATCTTCTTTCACCGCCGACGAATATACGACGACCTGGGCGTCGCCGATATTCTCCGCCGAATGGCCCTCGTTGATCCGAACCTTGAATAGTGTTTCGAGGCGATCGGTATTCTTTGAACGTTTTGCATCCGATCCGGAAACGACAAAGCCGAGATTGCAGAGCACCTCGGCGATGCCGCTCATGCCGATGCCGCCGATGCCGATAAAATGAATGCGCTTTACGTGTCTAAACATTTCGTTTGAGTTCCTCGACGATGTCGACGGTTGCGGCCGCTGCGTCCGGCCGTGCCATTTTTCTTACATTATGACTGATGGCGACAATATTGGCCGGCTCGTCGATAAGCGACGTAATTTCTCTCGCCAGAGCATCGCCCGAGAGATCTGCTTGCAAGATCATCCTCGCAGCGCCCTTATCGACCAGGGCTTCGGCATTTTTCCGCTGATGATCATCCGCAGCTCCAGGAAACGGTATCATTATGGCCGCCTTTCCCGCGGCCGCTACCTCGGCACACGTTGTCGCTCCGGCGCGACAGATCAGCAGATCGGCCTTGGCAAACTCCTGAAAAATATCTGAGATGAATGGCCGCACATCGGAGTTAGAAAATTTCGACTCGTCGTACGCCGCCCTGATCCTCTCAAAATCGCTCTCGCCCGTTTGATGAGTGATCGAGAGTCTGTCGCCAAACCTACCAAGTTCTGCCAGAGCATCTGCCATCGCATTATTTATTGCCCGAGCACCTTGCGACCCGCCAAAGACAAGCACGTGGAACTCGTTTCCAGGCGTTTTCTCCGCGACGTCGAAAAACTCTTCTCGAACCGGATTACCGGTGACGATCCCCTTCTTGCCAAAGAACGACAAAGCGTCTTCGAACGATAACGCTGCTTTATCAACAAACCTCGCCAATTGCCGATTTGTAAATCCCGGCAGTGCGTTCGAGTCCATCACAAGTGTCGGCACGCCCATAATTGCAGCCATCAAAAGCACCGGCCCGGATACATAACCGCCCGCGCCGACGACGACATGCGGGCGAAACTGACGAATGACGGCTCTTGCCTCAATAAAGCTTTTCGGCAGGAGTGTCAGTCCCTTTATCTTTCCCATAACTCCGACGTTCTTTAGCCCCGCACTGTTTATCAACGAAAGCTGAAAGCCATTCTCAGGCACGATCTTTTTCTCAAGACCACGAGCAGTGCCGACAAAGAGAACTTCGTTTGCCGCGTCGCGACGAATAATTTCGTTCGCGACGGCAATGCCGGGATAGATATGTCCGCCGGTCCCGCCGGCTGCGATAAGGACTTTCATGTTTTTTCAACGCAAAGACGCAAAGATGCTAAGACGCAAAGAGATCAAATTACCGTCCCAGAGTTTACAAATGCCTTCTCCTCCTTTGCGTCTCTGCGGCTTTGCGACTTTGCGTTAGATCCGCTGCGTTCGCAAACCGTGAAATACTCAGTAAAATTCCTACGCCGATCAACGTCACCATTACCGACGAGCCGCCATACGAAATAAACGGCAGCGGTATGCCTTTCGCCGGCAAGATCGATGTGACGACGCTAATGTTAAATAACGCCTGCACGATTATTCCAGTAATGATGCCGATGGCGAGCAGCATACCGAACCTGTCCGGCGCGAGAACCGCGGCCCGGGCTCCTCGCCAGAGCAAAAGTGCGAATGCAATAACGACGGCGAGCGTGCCGACAAGGCCCAACTCCTCGCCGACCACTGAGAAGATAAAATCCGAGTATGGATACGGCAAATAGAACAGCTTCTGCTTGCCGTTTGCAAACCCCTCGCCAAGCACACCACCCGAGCCGATGGCGTAAAGCGACTGGACGACCTGATAACCTTCGTCCGATGCGTATTTATACGGATCGAGGAACGCCATGACCCGCTCGACCCGCCATGGTGCAAATAGGATCGCACCCAAGCCGACAAGAAACATCGCCGCGCCAACAAGGCCGATATGAACCAGCTTCGCACCCGCCGAAAAATAGACCGCTGAGAAGATCGCGCAGAGCACGATCGTCGTCCCCAGGTCCTTCTCCATAAAAACAAGACCGCCGAGCAGTCCGAGACCGAGCAGGCAAGGGATAACGGTTTCCTTGATATCGCCGACGGCATCTTGTTTCTTCGTTAACCAGAAAGCTAGAAAGATCGGCA
This sequence comes from Pyrinomonadaceae bacterium, assembly GCA_046154245.1. Taxonomy (GTDB): domain Bacteria; phylum Acidobacteriota; class Blastocatellia; order Pyrinomonadales; family Pyrinomonadaceae; genus OLB17. The sequence continues at coordinate 17,650 of JBJXFZ010000155.1, read as the reverse complement.
GCGCAAGTTTTGCCAATTCAGACGGCTGAAACGAAAAACCGGCGAGCCTGATCCAACGACGAGCTCCGTTGATCGGCGGAAAAAAGAACACCGCAACTAACAGGACAACAGTGACCGCAATAATTGCGTAAACGACGGCCGGTCGTTGCAGTATGTGATAGTCCAAACGACTAACGAAATACATTGCGACTAGACCGACGAGCGTAAAACCGATCTGCTTAAAAAAGTACACATACTGACTGCCGCTGTCCGTTTCCTTTAAAGAGAACATCGCCGAGGCGCTATAGACCATCATCGCGCCAAACAGCGCGAGCACCGCCGCGATGCCAAACATGATCCAGTCTATGTTGTTCTCTCGAGTCATCTTTCTTAGCTCCCCTCCTTACGAAGGAGGGGTGGCTGCCGCTTCGGCAGACGGGGTGGTTCTTTCTCTTAATTTGTTGACCGCCGCCTTAAACACTTCACCGCGCTCCTCAAAGCTCTTGAACATATCAAAGCTCGCACACGCGGGTGCCAGTAAGACCGAATCGCCATTCTGAGCCGCGCCGAAACCCATCGCGACGGCTTCGTCTAAGGTGCTCCCACGCAAAATCTCGGCCGTTCCTGCGAGTTGCGACTCGATGTTGTCGGCGTCTTCGCCGATCAGGACAAGCGAGCGGACACTTGATGAGATCAACGGAACGAGCGGTGCGTACGGGGCGTTTTTCCCGCGGCCACCGAGTATCAAAACCGTTTTCCCCGAACCTCCCGAAAGCGCTTCGAGGGCCTTTGAGGTCGCATCGACAGACGTCGCCTTCGAGTCGTTGTAGAACTTTACCCCTTCGACCTCGACGACGAACTCGATGCGGTGTTCGACGCCCTTAAAGGTCGCAACCGTCTCACGCATCGACTCAACCGAGGCTCCGCACGCCAAGCCGGCGGCCAAGGCTGCGAGAACATTCTCAACATTGTGCAGGCCACGCAAAAAGATCTGCTCGCGAGTCGTCAAAACTTTTTCGCTGCCGTTTAATCGGCTTACAAGCTCGTTGCCACGCAAAAATAAACCGGTCTCGAGCTCACGTTTGACGCTGAACATCACAACATTCGCCTTCAGGCCAGATGCCCAGCTCGCGCATATTGAGTCATCGGCATTCAGGATCGCAACATCTTCGGCGGTTTGGTTCATAAAGATGCGGTGCTTTGCCGCCGCGTAGTCCTGAAACGAATCATAGCGATCAAGATGATTCGGCGTGACATTTAGGCAGATCGCAACACCAGGACGAAAGTCAACGATCGTCTCAAGCTGAAAACTCGACAGCTCGGCGACTGTCCATCCATCATCACGCGAATTCTCGGCCAAACTGAGCAGCGGCGTTCCGATGTTACCGCCAACCTGCGTTGCTATACCGGCATTCCTCAGAAGCTCGCCGATAAGTGCGGTTGTCGTCGTCTTGCCGTTCGAACCGGTGATGCCGACGAAGCGCCCCTTCATAAATCTAAAAGCGAGCTCGACTTCGCCGATGACCTCACCGTCCTTTCTATCCACGTAACGCGCCGGGATCGTGTTTGTCGGAACACCGGGCGAGATAACAACAAGATCGATCTGATCAAGCAACCACGATGGAATGTCGCCGGACATCAACCCGACGCCGTATTCTGCCTTTAACGATCTCGCGGCTTCCGACCAATCTTCAACCGCCTTTTTGTCATGTAGCGCAACCGTGGCGCCGCGCGCGGCCAAAAACCGCGCAGCTTCAACACCGGATTTACCGGCTCCCAAGACCAAAGCCTTTCTTCCCTCGACTTTCATTTAACAAGCCACAGAGGACACAGAGTTCACCGAGCAAATTCCACCTCGTATCCAGCACTTCTCAGTGTTCCCGGTGGTCTCTGTGGCAAAAACTCCTACCTCAACTTCAACGTAGACAAACTCAACAACGCAAACAAAATCGCAACGATCACAAAGCGGAAAACGATCTTCGGCTCCTTCCAGCCCGACATCTCGAAGTGATGATGGAGAGGCGTCATCTTAAAGATACGCTTGCCAGGTTGGCCGCCGCGCTTTGTCAATTTAAAGACTGACACCTGAAGCATGACCGACACCGCCTCGAGAATAAAAACGCCGCCGATAAAGGGCAACAGAAACTCCTGTTTAGTCAGAACGGCCACCGTTCCGAGCGCACCACCGATCGCGAGGCTGCCGACATCGCCCATAAACACTTCGGCTGGCGGCGAGTTATACCAAAGAAATCCGAGACTCGCACCGACCATCGCGCCGCAAAATACGGTCAATTCCGCCGATGCCGGATTGTGCGTGATATCGAGACGTTCGGCCCATCTCGCATCGCTCGCGATATACGTCAGCGCCGTAAGCGCGCTCATCGCAATAAAAGTCACGCTGATCGCCAAGCCGTCGAGTCCGTCGGTGAGATTCACCGCGTTCGACGCTCCAAGCAAAATGAACATGATGAAAAACAAATAAAGAATCGGCCACAACTCGGTAACGCCCGTCGGCTCGGCGGTCGCCTTGATGAACGGGATACTGAGGTTCCACGGATAATTTTCCGTCGCGAATAGCACGCCCCAGACCAGCAATGCGATCAGCAGTTGCCCCGCCAGCTTCTGCTTTCCCGTTAGACCGAGACTGCGTTTCTTTACGATCTTTATCCAGTCGTCCGCAAACCCGACCGCGGCAAATAAGGTAGTCGCCCCAAGCGCGATCCATAGATAAAGGCTGTCGGGGCGCGCCCAGAGAATAGTCGAGAGAAAAACCGAACCGATGATCAAAACGCCGCCCATCGTCGGGGTTCCGCGTTTCTCCTGATGCGACGCCGGGCCCTCTTCGCGAATCTCCTGGCCAAACTTCAGGTCGGCAAGTTTTTTAATCACCTTGCCGCCGAGCAGCAGCGAGATAACGAGCGAAGTGACGACCGCCATCGCCGTGCGAAACGTGACGTACTGAAAGACGTTCAGGCCTTTTATAAAATATGATTCGGTATTGCGACCATATTGCTGGAAAAGGAATTGGTATAGAAAGTAATAAAGCATCGTCCGATTTTGGATTCGCGATTCTAGATTTAGTATCTAACTTTTGTCGCTGCGGCGCCCGCGTCACCGCGTCGCACTTTCTTCCTTCTCCTCCAACTTAAATTTCGCGAGCAATTTGTCTATCGCATTCTCTGTGCGAACACCGCGCGACCCTTTCACCAGGATGACGTCCCCTTCGCCAACAATTTCGGCTAGCAGGTCGCCGGCGACCTTCGAATCTTCAACGAACTTCGCCTCAGCCAGGCCGGCGCGTTTCGCTCCATCAACCATTTCCTTCGCAAATCCGCGAACGCCGATCAACATATCGATCCCGCTCGTCGCGATCTTTTCACCGGTCTCGCGGTGAATCTCAGCGGCGCCATCTCCAAGCTCGAGCATCTCGCCTGCGACGACGATCTTTCTCTTTGCACCTGCCGCCCCGTCAACGAGCGTAGTAACCATCGACAACAACGCTGCGGGATTCGAGTTATACGAATCGTTGATAACCGTGAAGCCATCTTTGAAATGCATAACCTCGCCTCGCTGCGGCGGCGGAGCGACAGACGCGAGACTGGATGCGACCTCGTTCACGCTCATACCAAAATGCAGTCCGACGGCTGCGGCCGCCAGGGCGTTTAGAATGTTGTGCTTGCCATTTAGCGGAAACGTTACGACAGATCTGTCGCCACCCGCCACAAGGTCAAAAGTTGTCTCGCCAAATCGTGCGAATAAAATATTTTCCGCTCGCACGTCTGCGGGATTCTCAATGCCAAACGTAACGACTCTTCCTTTTGCCAAAGCGCTCATCGCAGCGACGCGGGCATCGTCAGCGTTAAGGATCGCGGTGCCGCCATCTTTCATTCCCTCGACAAGCTCGGCTTTCGCCTTCGCGACGTTCTCGATCGATCCGAGGTGTTCAACATGAACCGGGAGGACGTTTAGTTCGACCGCCACATCCGGCGGCGTAACTCGGCAGAGCCGCGCGATCTCATTAAGCGGCGTCGACATTCCCATCTCAAGCACCGCGATGTCGTAACTTTTATCCTTTACGAGATTGAGAACCGTCAGCGGATGGCCGAGACCGTTGTTGTAGTTCTTTATGTTCCGCAGCACCTTCCGGGAGCTTGATTCAAGTACGTGCGCCGTCAATTCTTTTGCCGTCGTCTTACCCGCGCTTCCGGTGATCGCAACCACCGGCTTATTCCATTCGAGATAAATTCCGTGTGCGAGCCGCTGAAACGCCGCAATGCAATCATCGACGAAAACAATCTTGTGACCGAACTGTCCAAGCTCTGCCTGACGTGCCTCAAACCGATCTTTCCGGACGACGCAACAAATCGCCCCACTTTCAAGCGCCGACGGAACGTACTGTGTCGAATCTTCAAAGTCGCCGTTAAATCCGTTGTCGCGATATTCCGGCTGAGAAAGGGCGAAAAACATCCCGCCCGGCTCAACTTCACGCGAATCAATCGCAAAAGACCCCACTTCGCATTTAAGCAAAGCAGGATCTAGCTGCGCGTGCGTCGCGTTCAAATAAGAAATGGCGGTTTCAAGTTTCAAGTTTCGTCTCGTGCAAAAATGTTCTTCGTCTAAAAGTCCCGGCGGTTAGCTTGCTTTTATCGGCAAACTTCTTTTCAACAGTTTTCTTCAGGTCCTTTGGCTTCTCTTTTGGTGGGGAGTTTGACTCATCAGTCTTCGGTTTCGATTCACCCTTCGGTTTTGCATTCGTTTTCGCTTCGTTCTTCGCAGTCTTGTTATCTTTGACAGGTGCTTCGGGAACATTCTCGGCCGTTAGAGTTTCCGCTTTCACATTCGCGTCCGCCGGAATGTTCATCTCGGTCAAAATTTGCTGCGCGATATCTCTGAAAACCGGCGCCGCAACCGCTCCGCCGTCTCGTCCGCCGCCACGAGGTTCATCGATGACAACCGCGACTACGATCTCAGGATTCTCGGCCGGAGCCATGCCGATAAATGACGAAACGTATTTCTCCGAGTTGATCGCTTTTATCTTCGGGTCGAACTTCCACGCCGTTCCGGTTTTGCCCGCCGAAGTGTAGCCGTTCAACTGCGCTCTCTTGCCCGTTCCGGTAAGTACGACCTGCCTCAACATCGTTCTCAGATCGCGCGCGGTCTCAGCCGCAACCACTCGTGTTTGCTGTATTTGCGTCACAGTTTTGGGTTGCTCATTCGAGTGCCTGATCTCTTTAATAACGTGCGGCTGGGATCTAACTCCGTCATTTGCAATCGTCGCAAAAGCGGTTGTCATTTGCAACGCGGTCACGCCAATTTCGTAGCCGATCGACATTGATGCGAGCGAGTCGCCGGCCCATTTTTCCAACGGACGAACGATCCCCTGTGTCTCGGCCGGCAACTCTATACCCGTTTTGGCGCCAAAGCCCATCTTGGTCATCATCGCCGCAAAGTCCTCGCGCCCGACAGCCATCCCAGTGCGAATAGCGCAGACATTGCTCGAATGCGCCAGCGCTTGCGAATAAGTTACGCGTCCAACACCGTGCGAATCAGTAAAAGTCCGATCTGCGATCCTTAGCGTTCCGTTGCCGGCGTCGATCATGTCATCGGGGCGAAAAAGGTGTCGCTCAAGGCCAGCACCGTAACTCACGACCTTAAAGACGGAGCCGGGCGAGTACACGTTTTGTATAGCCTTGTTACCAATGTTCGCCGCCGCAGACTCAGTGATCGTATTCGGATCGAACGAAGGGTAGTTTGCCAATGCAAGTATCTCGCCAGTCTTCGGGTTCATCACGATCGCCATACCGGACTTGGCCTCAGCCGCCTGAACGCCGCGTTCGAGTGCCTGCTCGGCCATGTACTGAAACGCCGTATCAATGGTGAGCACAATATCGCTCGGAGCGTCGCGCTCGAGAGTAACTTCGTCAAAGACCCTTCCCAGACGGTCACGCTCTTGAACTTTCTTGATCACCGCACCATGAAGAACATCGTCCTGAGACTGTTCAATACCGGCGCGCCCGTCGTCATTCGCATTCGCGAAACCAACAACCTGCGCCGCCAATGTCTGATTCGGATAGCTTCGGCGCTGGTCATCGCGCCAATGCAGTCCGGCGAAATTTGGAGCGTCCGGCTTCTTTAGATTTGGCTGGTCAAGAGCCTTGTTGATGCGTTGCACGACGTCTTCGTCGAGTTTTTTCGCGAGTGGAACAAAGCGCTTATTCGCCTCTTTGCCCTGCTTGAGCTGTGTGGCAATCTGCTTTGCATCAACGTTTAGAGCCTTTGCAACAGCCTTTGCCGTCGCACTCGTATCTGTAATTTCCGTCGTGTCGGCGTAGAGCGTTTTCACGCGGACACTCATCGCCAAGGCGCGCTCGTTGCGGTCAAAAATAGAACCGCGAAGGGCACGCGTCTGCTTGATGTCTTGTCGAACGTCAAGAGCACGCTCACGCAGCCACTCGTGCTGCGTTACCTGCAGATGAACGAGCCGCACGCTGATTCCGCCGATCCACAGAATAAAAACGGCCACGACGAGCATGAACCGCGTAAAAGCAACTTGTCTCCAGTTTTTCTTTTTTGCTCTCTTCGCCATTTATGTTCTCACTCGGCCGCAGGCGTTCGCTTTTCGACCGATACTTTCTTCGCGGGTACGCTCGTCTTCGCGTTCTTTTGAAAAGAGGCGGTCTCGACTTTTGCAACCGGGGCCACGGCAGCCGTTTTTGTGATAACCGGATTAGACTCACCAACGGTGGGTGTCGCTTTTGCTTTTGTCGTAGAGGTTACCTGGGCAACTGTCTGCTCGGCGTTCTCTGTGCCAAATAAACCAACTCGCTTTGCGGCCTTCTTGATCTCTGTCGGCGACATCGATGTTTCGCGCGCAAGCAGAAGGCGACGTTTCTCAGATTCGAGTTCGTCAACCTGTTTACGAAGTCTCGAGTTCTTCATGCCATAGTCCATCGAAGAGAAGTGTTGCCTACCGGCGAAGAAAAGCCCGGCCACAAAAAGCAGCATACACATAGCGATCAGTAGATATGTTTTGACACGGGTCGCGGTATCCACGGGCTGTTTTGCATTTAGTTTTCTCATAGGTTCTGGCACTCCGGCATTCGACTAGACTCTCAAATTTTTCGGCACGCTCTAAGCTTGGCACTTCGCGAACGCGGGTTATCTCGCATCTCGTCTTCGCCCGGAACGATCGGCTTTTTCGTCACGATATCAACCGTCTTTTTTGCTCCGCAAACACATATTGGCAGGCGCGGCGGGCAATCGCAGCGCCCCGCGAGGCGTTGGAAAGCATGTTTCACGATGCGATCTTCCAGCGAGTGAAAGGTGATCACTGCAAGGGTTCCCGTAGTTTTCAAAAGTGCGGCGGCGTCAACAATAAACCGCTCCAAGATCTCTAATTCTCCGTTCACCGCGATGCGAAGAGCCTGAAAGGTGCGCGTTGCGGGATGTATCTTGTCTTTTGGGCTTGTTCGCACCGCCCGTCGCACTAGCTCGGCAAGCTCGAATGTCGTTTTTATCGGCTCGCCTTTTTCGCGTCTTTCAACGATCCACCTCGCGATCTTGCGAGAGTACCTCTCCTCACCGTAGCGGTAGATAATGTCGGCCAGTTCCCTTTCATCCGTCTCAGCCAGAAGTTCGGCGACCGTTTGACCTTCGTCTGCCGACATCCGCATATCGAGCGGAGCGTCAAAGCGAAAACTGAATCCGCGGGTCTCGCTGTCAAGCTGCATTGACGACACGCCGAGGTCGGCAAGTATTCCACTGATCTCTCCGGCCTGGCCCGCGACGACGTCGCTTATAGCGGCGAAATTCGATCGAACAAATCGCTCCCTGTCGCCAAATCGGGTCAATCGCTGTCGCGCGAGTTCCAACGCATCCGGGTCGCGGTCGATGCCGATCACCTGCGCATCCGGCGACGAATTGAGAATCGCTTCCGCATGTCCGCCTAGCCCAAGTGTGCAATCGACAAAAACACCGCCGTCACCGGCCCGTAAAACTTGCAAGACTTCGTCAAGCAGGACCGGCTTATGAGCTTTTTCGGCTTCGATCTCCGGCATATTCAAAGAGCAAGATAGACCGTCACGGGCTCTCTCAAGTGATAATTTAGAGCACAATTCGCCCGTCGCGCCTTAACTGAGTTAGCGCTTAAACCATTAAACAACTTATTTAGGAATTGCCTGCTGTGGCGACTACGAAACATCGACACATTCAATACAATAGGCATTCTACGCCTGATTTTTATTTCTTGTCAAGGACAATTTCAAATATTTTCCTTAAGCATGCGCTTATCAATTTCGATTGCGCAATATCGTCCCGTCGCTGCGCCTTTCCGCGAAAAATCCCGCGCTTTCGCACAATGTCCACAAAGTGAGCACCACAACGGCCTGACCACAAAATCTAGCGTCTTTCTCCCGCGCGCCCTTGCTTAGAGACACACTACTTCTTAGGATAGAACGGTCACTTAGCCGTATGTCTCAACTGTTCCTCCAGCTTCTCCTTTTCGGCGTTTTAGCTGCCGCCGCAAACGTCCTCGGCGGCCTGATCCTATTTCCGTCGAAAGCTCACGTCAAATATCAGCGGTTTTTGAAGTATCTGCTCGCTCTCGGTGCCGGATTTATGTTGGCAGTGGTTTTTTTCGAGATATTACCGAAAACGATCGATCTATGGCAGGAGAAAGGTGTCGCGGACAATGACGGTGGGCATGCAGAAACGCTATATATCCCAATGCTATTACTGATCGGCGGCTATTTGCTGACGCAGTTTGTTGAGCATACTATCGCGCCGCATTTCCATCTCGGCGAAGAAATGCACTGCGACGAACACAACCACGAGATGATCTCGACGACCTCAGCCTACACGGCGGTCGGCGGAATGCTGGTGCACACCTTCTTTGACGGAGTTTCGATAGCCGCGGCGGCTCAGATAGATTTTAAGATCGGGCTGCTCGTTTTCTTGGCCGTGTTTTTACACAAGTTTCCCGAGGGATTTACTATCGGTTCGCTTGTCATGGCATCCGGAAAGGGTTTTCGTGAAGTTATGATCGCGACCTCACTGATCGGCGGTGCGACCTTGCTCGGCGTTTTCGGTTTTTACTTTATCGGCAGCAATCTCGGCTTCACCGTTGCCTATGCCCTGCCTATCGCGGGCGGTGTCGCGCTTTATGTGGCAGCCAGCGACCTCATCCCCGAAATAAACCACCACGGCGGCAAGAATCCGCTGGTTTCCCTCTCCATCTTCGCCGGCGTCGCGCTATTTTTCGGTACCTCTCAAATTCTTCATAGTCTGCTCGAGCATTAAGATTCAGGAGCATAAAAGCCAGACGCCGGCGAAAGTCATGTCTGTAATGAAGCAGCAGTTCTAATTCAGTGTTGGTTTTTCTTCATGGTTGTTTTTTCGATTTTGTGAAAGTTATCGTTAGGTATGAGAGTTTGTTGGTTGTGAGAAAGTTTTTGCGAGAGATATTTATGAGAGTTTGTCTTGTGGGAATCGCCCTGTGAGAGGTTCATTAGTCTGTGAGAGTTTTTTTCCATCCAAGTCCCCTTTCCCGGTACTTCCGGCAGACTCAAAGAAATGATAAACAAGGTAAAACACAAAAATCAAGAGGTTTTTTGCCACTAAAAATCCATGCCATTAATGAAGGTATCAACGAAGTTCAAAACTTTGGTTGTTATTCGCTCAATTAGCGGCCTTCGCTCCAGTAGTTTGGGCTTTCTGTCGAGCAGGCTAATAATTACGTCAGGCATAGGCTTTTGTCCGGTGAACAGGTAGTCGGCAATAATTCCTTCAAGATTCGCTGCTCTAATTCCTTCTTCCGCACACAGTCGGGCAATGGCTTCTTTCTGCTTTTTGTTCCAGAATATATCGAATTCATCCGTTACCTGGTCCGAATCCGAAATATCCGGCAGATTGTTGTCGATAAACTCGAGGATAAGTTCGCGCTTGCTTCTTAGCTTTACTTCGCTCGCGAGAAGATCCGCGATCTGTTTGCGCATCTTCTCTTTTTCCGTTGCGCTGGCATTCGTGTAAATAACCAGAAGCTGCAAAATGTATCGAACATTGATCTCGTCGCGATGGATCAATTCCAATTCGAAATCGACGTCATCGAGGATCGAAACCTTTTCTTTCGCCGAGTCGCTTTTTACCTTCTCGTAAAGGTCAAGGTACTTACTCTTGTAATCCTCGAACTCCTGGCCCGTCATATCGAGCTGCGTAAAATCAAAATCCGCAAATGTCACGAGAACATTCTTATGCCGCATGAGATTGCGGAATGATTTAATGAACCTGAGTTCGGCTTCCTCATCCACCAGATCGTTAACACTGTCGATAGTCGGCGCGATTGTCTTAAGAATCTTTACTTCGTCGTTGAACCGCTTGACGTAATCTTCCATCGGTTCAAGGATTATCTCTTCGATCGCTTCCCTGTTTGCGAAAAGCGTTATTGCCTCGTCTGTCGGTTTTTTCAGATTGCGAAAAGCCACAATATTTCCTTGCGACTTCATTTCGTTGAGGATTCGATTTGTTCTCGAATAAGCCTGGATCAGCCCGTGATAGCGAAGATTCTTATCTACAAACAGCGTATTTAGGTTTGGAGAATCGAAACCTGTCAGGAACATGTTCACGACCAGTAGCAGATCGATCTCTTTGTTCTTAACGCGCTTGGATAGCTCGTTGTAATAGTTATAGAAGGACTGCGAGTCTTTTGTCGTGTATCTTGTCTTGAATATTACGTTGTAATCTCCGATGAATTCTTCTAGCTTGTCACGCGCATGTGCGCTCGTCCGATTCAGAACTCCGGCGCCGATCTCCGGCTCTTCAAACATATAGCTGCCGTTCGCGTCCGGGTCGTCTTCGTTTACTCCGTACGAGAAGATCGTCGCGATCTTAAGGTTATGTTTTCCGTCTCCCTTTAGACGTTTAAAAATATCGCAGTACTTGATAAGAGACGCGATGTTTCCGACGCACATCATTGCCGTAAAACTGCGGTTGTGCGTTTTCCGGGCGTGGTTGTCGATCACATATTGAGCTATCTTTTCCAATCGCTTATCGAATTCGAGCAGTTCGCTTGTATCTATTGCCTCGACATCAATATCCAGATTGTTATTACTGTCTTTCGGAACATACTTACCGACATACTCGACCGAAAACTTAAGAACGTTTTCGTCCCGAATAGCATCGGTGATCACATATTTGTGCAGGCAATCGTCGAAAAGGTCTTTGGTAGTTTTCTTATCGACGTTGTTCTCGGCAAAGATAGGCGTTCCCGTGAATCCAAACATCTGAACATTCGAGAAGAAGTTCTTGATTCTCTTGTGCGTGTCCCCGAACTGGCTGCGGTGGCATTCGTCAAAGATAAATACCATTCGTTTATCTTTGAGCTTTTCCATGCTCGCGAGATGGTTCTTTTTTGAGATCCCGGTGTTTAGTTTTTGTATCGTTGTTACGATCAGCTTTGTATTATTTGAAAATTGCTTTACAAGCGCGGCGGTGTTGTCGGTTCCGTCGATGCTTCCTTCGGAAAAGCTATTGAATTCCTTCGTCGTTTGGTAATCGAGGTCCTTTCTATCTACTACAAAGACAACCTTTTCGACCTGTGGCAGATTCATCAATATCTGGCTCGCCTTAAAGGAGGTCAGAGTTTTGCCCGAACCTGTCGTGTGCCAAATATAACCGTTCTTGACCGAGTTCTTCACTCTGTCGATCATCGCTTCGACCGCGTAGAACTGATAAGGCCGCAGGACCATCAATATCTTGTAAGCCTCATTCAGAACGATATATTTGCAGATCATCTTCGAGACATGACAGGGCTCGAGGAAAATATCCGCAAACTGGTCTAGCTGAGTTATGCGTTTATTGTCGGTATCGGTCCAAAAGAAGGTTTGCTTAAAAGATTGCTGCCGATTATTGGCGTAATACTTCGTATTCACGCCATTCGAAATGACAAATAGTTGGACGTAGTTGAAAAGGGCGTGACCCGCAAAATAGGAATGCTTTCCGTAACGGTTTATCTGGTTGAACGCTTCCTTTAATTCCAAACCGCGACGTTTTAATTCGATTTGGACGAGCGGCAGGCCGTTAATCAAAATTGTTACGTCATAACGATTCTTATATTTCCCCTCGACAGATATTTGCTGCGTCACCTGAAACTGGTTTTGGCACCAGTTTTCAACGTCAAGGAATTCCAAGTAGGCCGTCTCACCATTCGGCTTGAGATAGTTCATTCTATCTCTAAGCGTTTTGGCCCTTTCAAAGACGTTTCCCTTATTGAGATGATTTAGAACCTTGGCAAAGGCGGACTCAGATAGGACGACTTTATTATGCTTCTCAAGCTGTCTTTTCAGGTTGGCCAGAAGATCGATTTCATCGCGTATTTCAACTTTTTCGTATCCGAGCCCGACAAGTCTGGCAACTAAATTATCTTCTAGAACTTGTTCAGGTTGCGTAGCCATAATTAGTCGTCTAGTTCCTCGATATCCAGGATTGGTGTCTCTTCCTCTTGCTCTGTTTGATATTCAAGCAATTGTTCGAAATAGCTCACGTTATCCTGATCAAAGAGTGCTTTACTGAAGCTTAGTCCCTCGAAAGGATTGAGGTCGTCAAGTGACTGATTAAAATCGGGATTGTCTTCATATTTCACTTCCTCGGAATACGAGAAATCAATTCTGAAAAAGTGATCGAGAATATAATAAGCAAGTGCCTCCGTTATCTGTGCGACAAGACCAGAGAACTGCGGGGAACTCATGTATTGCTTCGGCGCAGCTTTACCGTGGGATATATCTCCTCGCTGATTTCTCAGCATTCCGAAGTTTTCTACTAAAGTTCCGCTTCGGTTTATGAAGTCGGGCTCAATTTCTTCATCAAATTCCGCCAGCTTCTTAGCAGCTTTTTTAAAAAGCGGCATCACGTCAAGATTTTTTAGGTCATCGTCCGTGACTGTTGGATCAAGCGCCTTCAGGATTGTTTTGGAAACTCCTTCGATTAATGATTTACAGCTTTCGATACATATGTCCGGCTGTTTTGTGACATTCTGTTCGATTACCTCAATCACAGTTTCGTAGTAGCCGAAATGCTCATACTTTGCGTTATGCTCTGCTATTAATATTCGGACGGAGTTCATAAGAGATTAAACAAACATCTGCTGCAAAAGGCCTTTTTTGAAGGTTTTTGTTTTCTCCAGTTGCTGATTTACGAGATCGATCTTTTCGTCGATCGCGGAAAGGAAATCGGCGATCTTTTTTTGTTCTGGTACTGAGGGCAAATTAACTTTCAGCGATCTGATAATTTGTAGGTTCAATCCTCCGCGACCTCCGTCTCCGGTCGATAGACTTCTCAGCTCGTCATACCGAAAGTCGAGGTTGTGATAAAGAAAATCTGCGACAAATCGCGCTCTATTGGGGTGGATTGCTCCTATAGATTGATTAGTGCAAAGCTCAATCATATTTATCGCAACGGTACCTCGCGTTTTACCTTGTCCAGCCAATCCAATCAGAATGCAAAACTTGGGCAGCATCCTTGTACTTGCGCTCGCTAATCCAAGATCAGTAATTCGATGCTCGACTTCATTGACTCGCTTTAGATTTAGTTCCCCAGAATTCATCCATCGAATGTCGCCGCCCCAAAATTCAGACTTTAAAGTACTCGGAGTTGCTCCAGCAGTTACTTGAGTGAAATCGCCGATCCTCAACATTTCCCATTCCGGGAAATCGTTGCCGTTGTCGTCTTTGAAGCGGATCTCTTGGGCGAAGATCTTTTGCATCACGCCTTTTTTGTATTTTTCCAAAAGCTCTTTCTTTTTCGCGAGCTGCCCGATCTTCTCATCCACCGCCGTCAAAAACGCCGCAATCTTTTGTTGCTCTTCTCGACTAGGTAATCGAACCGATAATTTCAGGAAAGCCTTTTTGTCCAGAACTCTGTTACGGCCTGCCCCTCCTGGCGAAATAACTTTCAATAAGTACCGAAAACGCCCTTGAACGAAAATGTTCTTAAAAAAATCTGCCTCCGTCACATCTTTATTGAAAACGTAAGTTGGAAAGCGATGAGAAACTAATCCGCCATCATCTTCCTTCTTTACGATCGCAATCGCTCCTTCCCAGGCAAAAGTTATGTTGAGGATTAGATCATTTTCTTTCACCACAAATAGCTGATCCATTGCGATATCCTCGGGATCAGCATTCAATCGCTGAAATGTTCCTCGACAGTGACTTCGGATACTGATGCCCAAAAAATCCGAGTCGGGCTTTGCGATTGGTCGAAGGCTGTGAATTAAGAAATCGGCGAGCCGAAAGTCCGCCCAAGATTCGCTAAAATCGGGGAAACGCAGGTCGGGTTTTGTTTTCGTCGCTGTCTGCATCACTAAAATGGTGTGGAAATTCCCAACTGCTCACAGTATTCCAGAATCGTCTTATCTATCGCTGGCAAGGTCTCTTCGATTCGGCTCAATTCCATTGCAAGAGCCGCAATATCTATCGGCTCATCAGGTTCAAAAATATCTACATACCGCGGAATGTTGAGATTAAAATCATTCTGTTTCACTTCACCAAGAGTGGCCGCGTAGCTGTATTTATCCTCGGTTCTCCTGTCCCTAAGAGTCGTGATTATTTTGTTAATATCCTCGTCCCGAAGAAAGTTTTGCGTTGCTCTCTTTCCAAACTCTCGGCTAGCGTCGATGAAAAGAATATTGTCAGGGCTTTCTTTGCATTTCTTGAAAACCAGAACGCAGGTCGGGATGCTTGTTCCGTAGAAGATATTTGCGGGAAGGCCGATAACGGCGTCAAGATAATTTCGGTCTTCAATAAGGTATTGACGAATATGTCCTTCGGCGCCGCCGCGAAAAAGAACTCCGTGCGGGACGACGACGGCCATTGTTCCGTTATCGCCAAGCTGATGGATCATATGCTGGATAAAAGCAAAATCCGCTTTGGAATTTGGAGCGAGCCGTCCGTATTGCGAGAATCGATCATCGGTCAGATGCAAAGGATTTGCCGACCACTTAGCCGAAAACGGCGGATTTGCAACGATCGCTTCGAAACGCTCGTCAAAATGCTGCGGACGCTCAAGACTGTCTTCCTGTCGGATATCAAACTTCTGATAATGGACGCCGTGAAGGATCATATTCATCCGAGCGAGATTGTACGTCGTACGGTTTAGTTCCTGTCCATAAAATTTCCCAACCTCTATTACTTCCTTCGCCACGCGAAGAAGCAATGAACCCGATCCGCACGTCGGATCATAAACGGATTTAAGCTTATCCTTTCCGCCCGCAACGATCTTTGCCAAAACGCGGCTCACTTCCTGAGGAGTGTAGAATTCGCCCGCCTTTTTTCCCGCTCCGCTGGCAAACTGGCCGATCAGATATTCATACGCATCGCCGAGAACATCGGAATCAGCGTCTTCTAATTGAAAATCTATTTTGTCGAGATGAGCGAGAACCTTTGAAATGAGCTGGTTTTTTGCCGATTCCGTCCGGCCGAGTTTCGTGCTGGTAAGATCGAGGTCTTCGAAAAGATTATCGAAATCGTCCTCGCTCTCCGTGCCCATCGTACTCTGCTCGATGTTATTGAGAATTGCCGCCAAGTCTTCGAGAATGAATGTGCTCTCGCTTTCGCCGTTTTTATCCGTCCCGTTTCCGTTCCCACGACGAGCGACCGCTGAAAATAATTCCGACGGCTTGAGAAAGTAGCCCAAGGTTTCAATCGATTCTTCTTTGATCGCCTCAAGAAACTTCTTTCCCTCCTCGGTTTTCTCGTCAATGTTCTGAAACGTGATCCCGTCCTCCTGAAGGATAGAATCCGCATACGCATTCATCCGCTCGGAAAGATACTTATAGAAAATGAACCCCAAAATGTAATCGCGAAACTCGTCCGCGTCCATCTTGCCGCGCAAAGTATTCGCGATGTTCCAAAGTTGCTGCTCGAGGAGTTTCTTTTGTTCTTCTGACATTTAAGGCGTGTTTGTGTAAAAAATAAGTTGATTTTAGACCAAAAAAAGGCTTTTGGGAAAAGCTGAGAGATTTATTGAGCGGAAAAGCGATTAACTCTCGCACCTTTCAGTTAGTTTTCGAGCCAAAAAGCTAACTAAAAGCCATTTCCGAACAACTTTTTGCGGCGGAAAGTTAGCTGAAAACCATTTTCAGTTAACTCTGAGCCGTTCCGGAACAACTTTGAGAGGCAAAAAGATAACTTTGAGCGGCTCAGAGAGATTCCTGAACGATTCCCCGTTAACTTTGAACGGCAAAAAGATAACTTTGAACGATTCAAAGTTATTCCGGAATCATTTATAGTTCTTCAGGAATCATTCCGGAACGTTCATAAATCATTTATAGTTAACTAAATATCGTTCGGAGTTGTTGTCCAAGCCCGCGCGTAAGCAAGGGCGGTACACCGACCGCCAAACTTTTCCTTCCGTCCTACGTTGTTAATAAATCACGTTGAATATTCCCTTGCTAACGCGCGGGCTTGGGCATTTTGGCTCTGAACTTCACGATCCGGGTTATCAGATCGGTCGGGATAGGTTTATCAAGCGGAAACTGGACTGTGCCTTTGCCGCCTTTGTACTCGGCGAGTTCGTCGCGAAACTCGCTGTGAGCGCGAGGGGCAGGATAGACGCTCACATGATTTTTGTAACCGGCGAAGTAGATCAGAGCCTTGCCGTCGAGTTTGTAGGCCGGTATCGCGTAGCTGATTGTCTCCTCTGCCTTTGGCGCGGCTTTGCGGATAGTTGTACGGATCAGTTTCAGCGCTTTTTGAGTCTCCGCGGGAAATCCGGCGATGTATTCGTCAATATCAGGGGGTTTCACGCGGATGTTGTTTGGTTTCCGTCGCGGCATAATGGCAATTTATCAAATTGACCTATTCTTTGCGAACTTTGCGGCTTTGCGGGAACCTTCTTTTCTGAATTAAAAGAATGTTCGCGCAAACCCACAGAGACCGCGAAGGTTTTTTGAGCGGCCAAAACCGCGCCGGCGAACTCATTGATAAAAAGGGTGAAAGCAACTAAACTCGGATTTATTCGGAGATTTTTTTCATGACGCTTGCTTTTCGTTTGCTCGTCGCTGTCCTGCTCCTGTCGTTGCTAATATTTGGCTTCGGCTGCGGGAGCGCTCCGGCGACAAATGCGCCGGTCGAGGTCAAAACGCAAGATGCGAATGCGGGCGTTCGTGGCGGCGAGATTACCTATCGCCTGACGGGAGCGCCGACGACGTTCAATTATCTACTCGCCGAGGACGAACCGACGATCATCGTTTCGCAGTTTCTTTTGACGAGCAGGCTGATCGACTTTGATCATGAATCGCAACAGTTTGTCGCCGGGCTCGCGGAGACCTGGGCGGCGGAAAAAGACAACAAAACGGTAAATATCAAACTACGCGAAGGGCTTAAATTCTCCGATGGCGAATCTCTGACCGCTGACGACGTTATCTTCACCTTGGCGGCGATCTATGACGAACGCAGTCAGGCGGCTGGGCTTCGCGACGCGATGCTTGTAGACGACCAACCGATCGTGGCAAAGAAGATCGACGAGCGTAATCTGCAGCTTATCTTTCCAAAACCTGTCGCGAGTGTTGAGAATTACCTGATCAATCTCGGCGTGCTGCCTGAACACGCGCTCAAAGGTGATTTCGACGCGGGCAAGCTCGCCGGCAGTTGGAAGATCACGGCACGACCGGAAGCGATCATTT